>OMJS01000029.1 GCA_900299365.1 Opitutales bacterium | reverse complement strand
AGAACAGAATTCGTGTTCTTGCAGGAGATAAAGTTCAAGTGGAGATGACACCATACGATCTTTCAAAAGGTCGTATAAATTACCGCTACAAGTAAGACGTGAAATTAATTTTAGGTTCAGGCAGTCCTCGCCGAAGAGAGATACTGGCACAAGTCGGGATAACACCGGCTGAAATTCGTGCTCCAAATATTGATGAAACGCCTCTCAAAAAAGAATTACCCCTTGAGTATTGCAGAAGAATTGCCGAAAAAAAAATTCAAGCATTAGAATTAGCTGATGATGAAATCGCTCTTTGTGCGGATACAACAGTTGCATTGGGTAGGCGAATTTTAGGGAAACCTTCTGATCGGAAAGAAGCGAGCAGTTTCTTATCTCTTTTATCTGGAAGACGGCACAAAGTTATCACGTGTGTAGCGGTCAAAAAACAAAATCAAATCAAAGTAAAAGACGTAATAAGCGTAGTTAAAATGAAGGTTCTCTCCTTTCAGGAAATAGAAGCTTATTTAGATAGTGGGGACTGGGAGGGTAAAGCAGGAGGGTATGGAATACAGGGTCCTGCCGCTTCTTTTATTCCATGGATAAGCGGTTCCTATACCGGTATAGTTGGACTGCCTTTAACTGAAACAATGAGTTTGTTGGGTTCTTTAAAATACCCAGTCTTCGGTAGCAAAGATGGTTAAAAGATCAATTGTTCTAGATCATTTTAAAAATCTTGAAGCATCTGCTCTTGTTGTTGATGGTGTTTTGCAAGATTTTTTTATAGAAAGTGATATTCCTGCTCCCGGGCAGATTTACCGAGCGACTGTTGATCGACCTCTTAAGGGACAAGGCGGTTATTTTCTTAAAACTCCGGACGGCTCTGCATTTTTGCGGCAGGGTAAAGGTTTAGCTCAAGGTTCATGTATTTTGGTTCAAGTATCGGGTTTTGCAGAAACTGGAAAAGCGATGCCAGTGAGCCAAAAAATTCTTTTGAAGAGCCGATATGTAATTATCACCCCAGAGAACCCTGGCCTTAACATTTCCAGACAAATAAAAAATGAAGACCGTAGAGAGGAATTAGTTTCTTTGATACGGAGTAATCTAGATGACTTTCAAGAAGGAATGATCCTTCGGTCTAGTTGTAAAAATGCTGCTGACAAAGAAATTTTAGATGATGCACAGGAAATGCTCAGCTTGGCTGAGAAAATATATTCTGACGACTCAAGTGAGCAAGAATTGATCTTAGAAGCGGATAGGCCTCATGCCCTTGCTTGGCGCGAATGGTCTGAGGATGCAGATGTTTTCTCTGAAAGTGGAAGCTTTGAAACTCTGGGAATTTTAGACTTATTGGACGAATTAAAATCTGACAGAATTGAAACTAATGCTGGGCATTATTTCGTCGAAACCACTAGAGCATGTGCGACGGTAGACATTAATACGGGATCGGATACAAGTCCTGCGGCTGCCCTCAAAGCAAATCTAGCTACGGCTCATGATCTTCCAAGGCAGCTGCGTTTACGTGGAATTGGAGGGCAAATAATCATAGACCCAGCGCCCATTTCAAAAAAAGATAGAAAGATTTTTGACTCAGCGCTACGATCGGCATTTCGAAAAGATACTGTTGAAACCAATATTGTTGGCTGGACAGCTATGGGCCACATTGAATTACAACGTGCCAGGGTTCGGCGTAGCTCTAGTGAAATAATATAAAAATAATCACTATAGCTGCACTAAGAAACATCTTTCCAATTAACTTCTCGTTTATTTTGTCCGGTTCTACCTCTACGAATAAACAATCTATTTAGCGCATTTATATATGCTTTTGCGCTCGCAACAACGGTATCAGTATCAGCAGATTGGCCAGTTGCTATATTTCCCTCTTCTTCCATTCGAACAGTGACTGTAGCCTGAGCGTCAGTGCCCTCAGTGACAGCATGAACTTGGTACAATTGAAGATGTGCGTTATGCTGATAAAGTGATTTTACTGCATTAAAAGTAGCATCCACCGGTCCATCACCTGTAGCGGTAGTTGATGACTCTTTCCCGCCAATGGTTAATGTCATAGCTGCCTCCTGAGGCCCACTTGTGCCACAAATCACCTTAAGCTCATTTAACACAATGTGATCATTTGCAGCATCTTCACCAGCTTGCATTAGGGCAATTAGGTCTTCATCGTAAACTTCTTTCTTACGGTCAGCTAATTCTTTGAATCTGACAAACACATCCTTCAGTTGGTTGTCGGCCAAGTTATATCCTAATTCCTGTAATTTTGATCGAAGAGCTGCGCGGCCCGAGTGTTTTCCTAAAACTAAATTTGTAGCTGAAAGTCCAACGTCTTCAGGGCGCATAATCTCAAATGTTTCAGAATTTTTTAACATGCCATCTTGGTGTATTCCACTTTCATGAGCAAAAGCATTTTTTCCTACAATGGCTTTGTTAAACTGCACTGGGAAACCTGAAACAGAGGCAACGCGTCTAGATATATTCATGATTTTTGACGTATTGATATTAGTGTAAAATGGCATGATATCGCTACGCACTTTTAGCGCCATAACTACCTCTTCAAGTGCAGTGTTGCCTGCGCGTTCGCCCAGTCCATTTATTGTACATTCAATCTGCCTAGCTCCACCTTCTACAGCGGCTAGAGAATTTGCTGTAGCCATACCTAAATCATTGTGACAGTGCGTGGCAAAAATAACTTCATCCGCTCCTGGCACTTTTTCTATCAACATTTTTATAAGATCGGCTGATTCAAGAGGAGCGGTATAGCCCACAGTATCTGGAATATTTATGGTTGTAGCTCCAGCTTTAATGGCTATTTCGACAACACGACAAAGATAATCATGTTCTGTCCTGGTTGCATCCATTGGAGACCATTGAATATTGTCACAAAGGTTTCTGGCGTGTGTAACCGTATCATGAATTCTCTCGGCCATTTGATCCTTGTCTAAATTCGGTATCGCACGGTGAAGAGGTGATGTGCCAATAAATGTATGAATTCTTGGTTTATCTGAGTTTCGTACAGCATCCCAACAGCGATCAATATCACCAAAGTTAGCTCGCGCCAGGCCACAGATAACGGCTGTTTTGCTGCGTTCCGCTATTTCACTTACGGCTTTAAAGTCTCCTTCTGATGCGATTGGGAAACCTGCTTCAATGATATCAACTCCCATATCATCAAGTAACTCTGCTATCTCTAATTTCTCTTCATGAGTCATCGTAGCGCCGGGCGATTGTTCACCATCTCGAAGCGTAGTGTCGAAAATTACTACGCGGTCTTTGTCTGCTTGCTGTTTCATTTTTGGATCTCTTTTATTCTACTAAGTTGGTGGTGCGGTGGTCTGCCCCTCTGAGCGGTCGCACCAGACAATGGCACGCTCAGAGGCAGCTTAGTAGCAGGCGCAGGTCAGTTTTTTGTAACGCCTCTTTAGAAGTTGCTTTTAATATTAATTCACAAATCATAAGACAACTATACACCGTTGTTAAGAAATTAAAACCCAGTTTTCATGCTAGAAAACAAAGAACTAAATTAAATAATTCTTAACAATCAAAGTTTTTTCTATATCTATGGAAATTCTAATTTTGGAAATTTAATTGATATTGAGAGAAATAATGAGCAAAACAGTTGAAAACGGCGATAACTCAATGAGTCCAAGGCTTGCTGAAACTGAAGTAAAAATTTCCTATCTAATGAAGGATATTGACGATTTGTCGGAAATAGTGACCAAGCAGGGGCGTGAATTGGAAAAACTTACTAAACAAGTAAGCTTCTTAATGCAAAAAGAAAACGAGCGCGATGATTTGAGTGGCATTGTTCTAGGCGATAAGCCACCGCATTGGTGATATATTCAAAACTAATGAAAGAAAACATTGTAACCGGCGTCTTCTGTTATTAGGTTAGGGCGTAAGATTTATGAGCAGGGACTTAAATGATGAAATTTAGTCACATAGTCATTGTATTAATCACTTTTCTCGCAAGTGCTGGTATGGCTGTTTCGCAAACATCAAGTGGCACACAGGAATATGGTGACGGCGGCGCTTACGAGGGTGAGTTTTTAAATGGTTTACCGCATGGCAATGGAACCTATGAATTACCCAACGGGTATCGCTATGTTGGCGAATGGTTTGAGGGTGAAATAAACGGGCAGGGTGAAGCATTATTTCCAAATGGTTCAGTATACATTGGAAGTTTTGTAAAGGGTAAGCCTGAGGGCAGTGGTAAAATTACCTTTACTGATGGTGGTACTTACGAGGGTGAGTGGGCGAACGGAAGTATAACAGGTGAGGGTTATGCCAAGTACGCCAATGGAACAACCTACCAAGGAACTTTTCTTGATGCGATGCATGATGGAAAAGGAATTATGAAAAGCCCTGACGGCTACATTTATGATGGAACTTGGGAAAATGGAGTCAAACAAGGTAAGGCGACGGTAACTTATCCTGATGGATCAATTTATACTGGTGAAGTATCCCAAGGCCTCCGCGAAGGTTCTGGTCGGCTCGAAATGCCTGAAGGATTGGCCTATGAAGGGACATGGAAAGCAGGCGAGATTAATGGAGAAGGTAAATTATCTCAAAAAAATGGTGATGTTTACGTAGGTACTTTAGTTAATGGCCGCCGGGAAGGCTTGGGTAAGGTAACTTACGCAAATGGTGATATTTATGAAGGAAACTTT
>OMJS01000028.1 GCA_900299365.1 Opitutales bacterium | reverse complement strand
CATACCTACCATGGTTACTTCCGATTTGTTGCCTAGGAGCCAGCTTATTTTCCCTTTCCTTTGCAAAAAAAAGAGGGGAGTGGACGGCAATGTTGGCCAACGGTATTTCTCCTTGTCAATGTTTCCTTCTCATAACCATTCTTGGAATAGTGGTCGGGTGGGCAAGTAATTGGTTAATGAATCAGACCGGTAACCGCTCAATGGGAATAAGTGATGCAAAAACGAGTAGCCTAAAGATGCAAATCGGGTCGGATCGACTCTGGTATTTTCGTTCTTTTGATCCATCCACGCTTGCAGGTACTGGTTTACAGTTTTTTTGCTATGGAAAAGATGGTGAGGATGTAATGCGGATACGGGCAGACCAAGCATTTTGGAATCCAGATAATGGATGGACTTTTAAGCGCGGTCAGTTTCTTGGTTTTTACTCTTCAACGGGATTGCCGTTGATCGACAAAAACGGAACTTCAATCAAATGGGAAACCGATTTTATGGATGATAACATCCAATATTTATACGAAACAAAAAGCCCGGGAATCAATGTGGCTTTTGAGCAGTTGGCTGGGTTGAATCTATTGGACGACCCAGTCCCTTATTTGTGGCTTCAAAAGAAACCAAAGGAGATGAGCATTACTGAAATTGAACGATTACTTGATAAATTTCACGATTCTCAAAAGGAGGAAATGATTCCCTATTGTATACGTAAGGCCCAATTATGGTGGAATGGACCCGCATGCCTCGTCGCCTTATTTATTGGACTTGGGTTGGGTAGTTCAAGAGGGGCCACCACTCCTGCAAAATTAGCAGGATTATCTTTGCTCGGTGCTCTTGCCTTTTACTTAGTTCGAACCTTGTCAGATTCTCTTGGGGAACAACAAATTCTTTCTCCCACAATAACCGCAAGCTTGCCTTATTGCATAGTAATTTTGGGAACTATTATTTTTTTAAAAATCCAAAAATAAAAAACCTTAGTTGTCTAGATATCGACTTCGCGTAGTTGGATGCTTTCCACCACCTTGCCATCTGCAAGCACATTAGTGACCATGACAATCTGATCGTCTTTTTCCACCCGGCTTTCAGAGACCAGCCTTTTGATTGCATCTTGAATGGTGAGTTCCGGATCTTCTGAAAAATCCATCAAGTAAGGCTCGATACCCCAGATCAGGCGTAAGCGCCGATGAAGTCCAGGGATATCAGTGAAAGCAAATAATGGGGCACCATTGGGGCGGAGTGCACCAAGCTTGGCGGCCAAGTCACCACTACGGGTAAAAACCAGCACGGCAGTATTTCCCATACGCAGGGCCAAGAGGGCGGCCGATCTCAACATTTTTGCTTTGGGTCGGAATAGGCGGATACTTTCCGAAAGTACGGGAGGTAGGTCTTGTTCTATCCTAGTAGATATTCGTTTTAGCATTTGTACACATTCGATCGGGTACAAACCGGTAGTAGTCTCTCCACTGAGCATTACACAATCAGCCTCTTCATTAATTGCATTAGCGACATCGCTAATCTCGGCCCGTGTAGGAACTGGACTTTCAATCATCGATTCCAGTAAATGAGTGGCAATAATTACTGGCTTTCCTTTTGCCAAACATATACCAACTGACTTTCTCTGAATGATGGGTAATTCCTCGAAGGGACATTCTATGCCTAGATCGCCCCGGGCAATCATTAGACCATCAGCGGCAGAGACAATATCTTCCAAATTACTCACTCCTTGTTGATCTTCAATCTTTGCAATTACTTGGGCCGAACTCTTGTTATCTTTCAGAAAGCTCTTAAATAAATCGATAGCATCAGCATCACGGGTAAAGGAAAGAGCGAAAAAATCGTGCTCACACTCAATCCCTACTAAGGTATCCAACCTGTCTTTTTCGGTTATGGAAGGTAAGCCAGTCTCGATACCGGGTAGGTTAACATGTCTTCTGCTCTTAAGCTGTGCATCTTGAAGGACTCGGCAGCGGACCCGCTTGGGAGATGTTTCTACCACCAGCAAGGGAATCAATCCATTGTCCAACAAAACATTATTTCCCGGAGTCAAATGTTCGTGTAATTTGTCGTAATTTACTTCGATTTGCCAGATATCCTCCAACTTGGGAGGTTCTGGTTGAGCAGTAAATACAAGGTCGATAAGATCACCACGCGTAAGATCGATGGGATTATGCAAGTATCCAGTTCTGATCTCGGGACCTTTTACATCCATAAGGATGGCAGGATCACGATTTAATTTCTGTCCGATTTTTCTAATCCTTTTAGAAATATCTCGTATCCAGTCGTGGGTTGCATGAGCCATGTTTAAACGCATCACATCCACGCCCTCTTTAATTAAAGATGCTAACATTTCGTCCGACTCAGTAGCTGGTCCGATGGTAGCAATAATTTTTGTTTGTCGGTCTGGGGTTTTCACACTCCAACTGGTTGGGCAGTGGCTGGGTCAATCACATAGGTGGAGAATTTCTTTCCCTGTCCAGAAAGCTTACTAAATCGTTCTCTGACCAGGTTTACATCATTGCAATCCTGACTAAGGTGCATCAGGAAGACTTCCCGCCAGCATACATTCTCCATCGATTCAAGCAGGTCGAATGTTGTCTGGTTTGAAAGATGTCCGTGGCGACCCCGTATTCTTTGCTTTAAACTCCAAGGTCTTTTTTGGTCACGTTCCAGCATTTCGGTGCAATGATTAGCTTCAATTACCAGTATGCTAGCCTGCCGTATTCTTTCCCTTACTAAAGTAGGTACAAATCCGAGGTCAGTAACCCATGCTAGGCTGGATGGCGGATCAAATAAATCACCTTTACCCCATTCGAAATAAAACCCTACGGGATCATAGGCATCATGGGGCACACTGAATGGATGAACTTTAAACTCCTGAAACTGAAAAGGCTCGCCTGTTTCAAACCGTTTCCAGTTTGGCCGTCTGGGTAGTTTCGGCTGGATAGCGTCAATTGTATCACGGTTGGCAAATATGGGCAGGTTCATGTAGCGGGACAATCCTCGGATCCCCGCACTGTGATCATTGTGTTCATGGGTCAAAAAGACTGCGTCTAATTCCTCGATATCCAGCCCTTCTTCGGAAAGTAAAAATTTTAACTTTTTTCCAGAAAGTCCCGCGTCTATCAGGATATTTGAGTTTTCCGTCTTTAACAGTGCAGCATTTCCTGAACTGCTTGACCCAAGTATTTTAAATTTCGTTTCCACCTGATTTAAACTTAGTAAGCTCAGGAATATGCAATCAATCACAAAGTTTTTAAATCTTTCCATAATTTTTCCAAAATGACAGAATATTTTGACTGGGTTGACTGCCATGATCGAGTGATTGGCGTAACTACTCGAGAAGATGCACATCGGTTAAACCTCTTTCACCGGGCGGTACATTTATACGCCCGTGGACAACATGGCGGTTTAATTTTACAAAAACGTAGCTTAAGCAAAGACTTGGAGCCTGGTCGGTGGACGGTTAGTTGTTCTGGTCATGTCGATAGGGGAGAAAGTTTTAAAGAAGCTGCAGTGAGAGAAATTAAGGAGGAACTCGGGGTATGGATAGAATCGACACGCTTGGTTGATCTGTTATATTCAGCCCCTTCAAAAGGCAATGGCTTTGAGTTTGTTCGTTGTTATGAAGTCACCCAACAGATTTGCCCTGAATATAACCCCGAAGAAATTTCAGAAATTCGTGAAATCGAACTAATCGAATTGGATATTTGGCTTAAGAAAGAGCCTAGACAATTTGCATCCTCTTTTCGGTGCCTTTTTCCGCTGGTACGAAAGAAGTTTCAATCTATCACATGAGCGACATTTGATTGCTATCAGTTCCGGAACTGGGAGTGATACCACTCACTTCCCAGCCTTTCGGCGTTAAAACTCTTCCCTGTGGAGTTCTTTTAATATAGCCTTCCTGAATGAGGAAGGGTTCATGTACTTCTGCCAAAGTATGTTCCTCTTCGCTAACTGCCATCGCAACAGTACCCAACCCGACCGGTCCGCCCTTATAATTTTCAGCCATAGTCGAGAGAATGCGCTTATCCATCTCATCGAGCCCTCGGTCATCAATTTCCAGAAGTTCAAGTGCCTGCGACGCAACCTCACGGTTTATGGAGCCATCTGACCTTTGCTCGGCATAATCCCTAGCGAAATGGATTAAATTATTGGCAATTCTTGGTGTGCCACGTGCACGGGCGGCAATTTCCTCTGCCCCTGCCTGATCAATTTTACAGTCCAAAAGCTTACAGCTTCGAAGAACAATCTTGGTAAGGTCGTTCCGGTCATAATAATCCAGTCTGGTTTGCAATGTGAACCGACTTCGCATGGGAGCGGAGAGCAAGCCTACACGGGTGGTTGCCCCAACAAGAGTAAACCTTGGGATCTCCAGTCTGACACTCCTTGCATTGGGTCCCTGATCAATCATAATATCGATCCGAAAATCTTCCATTGCCGAGTAAAGATATTCCTCCACTGTCTTGGGAATCCGGTGAATTTCATCGATAAATAAAATATCGCCACCTTGTAAATTCGTCAGTAACCCGGCAAGATCCCCCGGTTTGTCTATCACCGGTCCAGAAGTGATTCGTACCTCTCTTTTTAATTCATGTCCAATAATGTGTGCCAAGGTGGTTTTGCCCAAACCTGGAGGGCCGCACAAAAGAACATGCTTGAGAGCTTCTTCCCGCTTTGCCGCAGCACCAACCATTACTTGCATACGCTCAATGGTTTTGGGTTGTCCGGTAAAATCTTCGAAGGAAGGTGGGCGCAGGGCTGCCTCTACTTCATTACAAGGAGCTAAAGAATCTTCAAAAAAATTTCTACCCTTGGGAGGATCTTCGTTCATATTAAGGAAATCTTAATCGATCGGGCTACGAAAAGACGGAGGCAGGGCAGTTTCTGGCACCCGTTCAACCTCCGCTCCCAAGTTCCTAAGCTTTTGATCAAACAATTCATATCCTCTGTCCAAGTGGTAGATTCGATGGACCCAAGTTTCTCCTTCTGCGATTAATCCGGCAAGGATTAAAGCAGCACTTGCTCGCAGGTCGGATGCCATCACTGGAGCACCATTCATCGGCTTTCCTCCACGCACAATGGCATTGGCTCCCTCAAGTGATACTTCCGCCCCCATACGCAATAATTCGGGTATATGCATGAACCGACTGGGATATACCCGTTCTGTTAAAATACTAAGTCCCGGTATGGTACAAGCTAGGGCACACGCTTGTGCTTGCAGATCAGTCGGAAAACCAGGGTAGGGTAGAGTGATAATTTCAAAGGGGGAAAGTCCATCTGGACGAGTGTGTACAAAAAGAGCGTCCTTCTTTATGTTTACTTCATCGAGAAGAATTCCCGAATCTTTCATTACCTTTGAAAACGCCCCTAAGTGAGTTGGGTTGATTCCATTAACCGTTATTTTTCCTCGGGTTATAGCGGCCGCCATGATATAAGTTGCGGCTTCGATCCGGTCTGGAATTACCCGGTGTGTACAACCCTTTAATTTTTCAACCCCCTTAATTTTTATCAGGTGGGATCCAGCCCCCGAAATTTGGGCCCCCATCTTTTTGAGCATTTCGCAAAGATCCACAATTTCCGGCTCACAGGCAGCCCCATCCAAAACGGTAGTTCCTAGGGTAAGAACAGAAGCCATAATTGCATTTGCGGTACCTGTAACGGTACTCCCATGCCGACCACCGATAAATAGGTTTGCCGCTTTTAATCTGGAACCATCAATCTCCACAATTCCTTGGTTCAGGGAAATATCTGCACCCATCTCTTTGAGGGCTAGCAAATGTAAATCAATCGGTCGGTGCCCAATTACACAGCCTCCGGGCATGGGCACTTTTGCTCTTTTTAGCCGGGCGACTAAGGGTCCGAGCAGGCATATCGATGCCCGCATTTTTCTTACGAGTTCATACGGTGGATTCGGTTGAATATTGGCAGGGCGAATTTTCCAAGTATTGAATGCTGGCTTGGTAACCTCTGCACCAAGTTGGGTTAGAATTTCTCCCATAAACCTTATATCACTTAAATCAGGTACATTTTCCAAGATCGTTTCCTGATCAGTAAGTAGGGCAGCCGCAAACTGAGGAAGAGCGGCATTTTTTGACCCGCTTATAAAAACATCTCCAGATATTTCTACTTTTCCCCGAATCCTTAGCAATTCCATGGCAAAACTAGAGAGAAAAACCTTAGTTTTTCAAACGGTTCTTATTGAAGCAACAAGGCTGCCCAGTGCAAATTTTAACCAAATAACTTTCCCAGAAATCCTTTTAATCCGGTCGCTTGCTGAGTTGGTTTATTCGCAGGCTTTGAAGAATTACTCGATCGTGTACCGGTATTTTTTAATGTGGAATCACTGCCTTTTTTATGGTGGTTATTATTTCTTTTTCTTGGCTTTCTTTTGGGATGACTGGAGGATTTTTTTGCATCTCCTTCAACAGCCGTTTGTTTTTCTCTGCTTGAATGGTCCCTGCGATTGTTATTTCTGGATTTTGATCTACGATGATCATTTCTCCTGCCGTTTCTCCTATCATTGGCATGCTCGGAATTTCTTTGTCTGTGCCCAACTTTTTCATCGGGCTTATAATGGCTAAGATCATCGGTCAGAACCGAAGGGTTAGAAGAATCAATCTCACCCATCGGAGAGACTGGGGCGGGCAAAGCATCATTTTCCAATGGTTTTTCGTTGGGTCTGTGCCAACGGGAACGAATTCTGGATTTCATAGATTTTATTTGATTATGTCTGTTATTTTACAACCGAGAAAGTCATTGTTTTCGGTTAAATGTAGGCGATTCATTTTAGCACTTGCAACATAAGTACACATCGCCTTGCCAACGCCAACCACATCACTACAACCAAGTCGGTGGATCGACAAGGCAAAATAAATTTAATAACTTTACGAAACCACTTGCAACTCGGTCGACTAAAGTTCTTAAAGATCTGGGATGGATAAATTGGAAAATATTTTTGAACTTCAAGATGTTTTGAACCGCCGGATCGGAGTAAAGATGGATGAGATGAACGATGAGGACCGTGCCAAATGGATCCTGAATTATGTTCGGGCAATGCAGCAGGAACTGGCGGAGTTAACCGATTCAGTGCCCTGGAAATGGTGGGCAAAATATCAGGAGTTTGATAAGCAAAATGTAAAAGTTGAGATAGTTGATCTTTTTCACTTCCTTATTTCGCTTGCTCAGGTAATGGGTATGACCGCAGAGGATGTACACGAAGCCTACCTAAAGAAAAACAAAGTGAACCATAATCGTCAGGAAAGTGGATATTCCGAAAAAGACGAAGACGATTCAAGGCACATATAAAGTGCCCCATAAAAGAGGGTTCCATCCTCACTTTTGGTTGTGAGGTTGGGCTAAGAGAAAAAATTACAGGGAGGCGAGAAGAGCGGAACAACGGGACTTCTTACGAGCCACCTTGTTGGAGTGTACTAAATTACTCTTACTTGCTTTATCCAATGCAGAGATGAGAGATTGAGCTGCTTTGGTTGCAGCATCCTTATCTTTGGATTCCACGGAGGAAAGAAATGCTTTATCTAAAGTCTTGAGCTTACTCGAGACCGAACGGTTACGAAGGTAGTTTGTCCTGTTTTTACGAATGTTCTTTAATGCTGACTGGGTATTGGCCATAGCGTAATAAAAAATTCTAAATTTTGCATTTCGTCAACTTGAATCGGTCGATAAGAAAGGGATTCCGAGAAGCTGTAAGCCGGATTCTGTAATCATTTAGAAAAGAATTCCTTAATGATTGTCATTCATTTATCTATCTGACCATATGATCAAATCCCCACAGGTGCGGGGTGCGACGTACCCGAAACCATAGACGGGTCGCCCGGTTTCCTATTTCGTCTTGCATCGGATTGGGTTTACCATGCCCGCTCAATTGCTTAAGCGGCGGTGGGCTCTTACCCCACCTTTTCACCCTTACTCCCCGAAAGGAGTGGTTTATTTTCTGTGGCACTGGCCGTGAACTTACCTTTACGTAAGCCCCCCCTATTTTCACGGGGAATCCTACCCTATGATGTCCGGACTTTCCTCTCGCCGGCAAATATGCAAGCAAGCGAATGACCGCTTCTCGGAAAATTTTAAAATTAAAAAAGTACAGCGAAGATTTAAAAATTATGGATGAATGTAACAGCCCGTTTATAGATTTACCTTTCCACATAGACAATACGTCCGCATTGATCACAATGGGTGATCTTTTTTTCAACAAGCACGGAGGAGACTACATCATTTGATACCCGTAAGTGGCAGCCCGTGCATTTTTGATCGTTTATCGGAGCCATGTAGGGAGGGCGCGAAACAATTTTGCTCACCCTTTCATAAGCAGTTAGGAAAGTAGGCTCGATTTCTTTTCGGGTATCTTCAATTTCGAGCTTTAATTCTTTAATCTCTTCCTTTCTTTCTTCGCCTAATTGTGCCCGTTTTTCACGCTGTTTCTGCATCTCGGCCACCCGATCCGTTATTTTACCCTGTGCAACCTCTGCAGTTTCACGGGCTCCATCGATTTTGAGCAAAACCTCTATTTGTTCGTTTTCCCGTTCTTCAATTTTTG
>OMJS01000027.1 GCA_900299365.1 Opitutales bacterium | reverse complement strand
CTGCAGTAGAACCATTGACATTACTCAAGGTTGCATGACGAGCATTGCCAGACATGTCTGAAATATTGCCATCCAAAGGGTACCAAAGGAGTAGACCATAGTCTAATCCGGGGATACTAGAATTGGATTCCGGATCACTACCAGCGTCATACTCAACAGAATCAAGAAACCCATCGGAGTCTGAGTCCACAGTCGTGCCCAATCCCCATTTTTTCGCTAAATAAGCCTCACCAGAATCAATCTCCTGCTGGTTGAGCAAACGGTTAAAAATCATAAGTTCACAAATATCACCGGTACCCATTTCATTATTTGAAAACCTGGAGTGAAGGTAAAAGGTACCACTACCATTTGAACTTCCAGTAAAGTAAGCAACCTGTAGTTGGTTGTTCATCACCAAGCCACCATTTACAGAACTTTGTAAAACTCCGTTGCTAACATGCTGATTCCAATACGAGCCAGTAGACCCCGAATAAATCCATGAATTTGCAACACCGTCCCGAAAGTCCCATAAATAATGGGAATTTAAAGTTTTGTGGACTGCAAGGATTGAGCGCACTGAAACCGCCTCACTTGTTTTTAATGAATCCCCAGTAAAAGAAACCACATCTTTTGAGTTTACTAAAGCAGCATTCAATACCGGGGAATTAGCATTGTTTATGACTGATAAATGTTTGCCGTTTCCTGATTGGTCCTTCCATTGAGAAATCGATCCCCCATTCGAAAGCGTAGTATTTTGCTTAAGATCGACATTGGTGGCATCCAACCACAAGGTTGCTTCACCCAAAAAGCCAGGCAGATCAGCTGGTACACTTGATGCATTGTTTTCATTCGAGCCTGATGATATTTCGATGCTGTCCAAAAACCCATCCCCATCCGTATCTTCCTGCCCATCATCCAAAACTGAAACCGAAAAATTCTGGTCGATAAAATTTCCATTCGTATCAGTTACCCGGACTACGATGGGATAATTGGCATTGGTTTCCCTGTCCAAGGCAACCAAACTCTTTAAGGTTCCATTGGACTCGAGTTCGAAAATGCCATTGCTTGTAGCATGTGGATAATTCAGCCCCCATTTGCGGGCCAGATAAGTTTCTATGACTTTTCTGGAAATTTCCGAAGAATCATTGAGTACGATCAGTTCAGATATTTTAACATTGGAGAATAAAGTACTTTGAACCGCCCCAGCTGATGCCCCCGCACCGATACAGGAGACCGGCACTGTGTCAGACGGTACGGTGCCATCTGATGCCCCAATGACTCTGGCTTGCTCGGTTCCATTAATAAAAAACTGAGATGCTGCATAATTTGATCCCTGCTGTCTCACCCATGCCTGCTGCCCAACCGAGTTAAGAACTACAGAGCTGTAAACTTCATTCCCTCCGTTGAAGCGCCAGGACCAACTACCAGATCCACCGGCAACCGCCAAGCTGTGAGAGTTGTTACCCAGTTGGAATATTCGATTATCCGATGCAATGTTTGAAATAAAAGAAGTAACCGCGAAAACGCTGATATCTGGGTTGGCAGCAAACCCAAGCCTGGAGTTAATGGTGAGGAAATCGTTCCCATCGAAAGTAATCGAAGGCAAACCATTTAGAGAATTCGAAGAATAACTCGGATACTTTGTGGAATCACTTTGGCTATAATGGTAATTGTTACCGCTTTTGTCCTGCCACTGGGATATTTTACCGTTCACAGGAGAAAATGTAGAGGAGTCGTTGGCATCCAGCCATAACACCGGAGAAAACTCACTGGGCAGAACAGGAAGCATCGAGAAGGAAAGGTTGTTATCATTATTGTCCGAAGCCGTAAATTGATCTACCATAGTTCCCGGATCAGAATTTTCGGTAATGGAAAGATTCCCAGAAGTTCGTAGATCATAGGGAGCTGTTTCCAACTGCCCCCAAATCGCCATGGTGGAAGGCACATATCCATTTGCGTTACCTCCATCCCCGGGAGCTACATACCCATTATTACCGTTAAGACCAAGATACAGAACATTGAATGCCTGGCCATCTACCGTCCAGTCGAGCTGGGCATTGCTTGAGCTTTTAGCAAACCCATAAGCATTACCATACATTGCACCAAAGGTTTCCCTGCGTGCATACATGGAGCCAGGTAGATTCGGACTTCCTCGTATCACTTCCAGATTAAGCAAAACAGTGGATGAATCAGTGGAAGCGGTTGACCAATTCGTTAGACCCGATCCAGCGGAGGGCATTTGCCCAGCAGTTAGTGTGAGCAAAGATGGATCAGTAAATTCGAAAGCCACACCATGATCATAAGAATCAATACCTCCATTTGGCTTTGGATTACCATTATTTGTCCAGGTTATCGCGAGCTTGGGTGCACTTTGGGCAAAGCTCAGAGCGTTTAGAACCGCAGAGCCTTGTCGCCCCTCATCAATTTGTCCCGAAGCAACGGTGAGTTTGCTGGTGAAATTTCCGTCCGTCGCATAACCAAGCAATGCCCAAGGCCCACCATTTGATAAATTTTCATCCACATAGGTATAGCCAAGAGCGTTCACATCCTTGAAATGTGGATTGTCGATAATATGCAGTTGCTTGATCTCAGCATCACTCAATGCACGGTTGTAAAATCTTAATTCATCCACCTT
>OMJS01000026.1 GCA_900299365.1 Opitutales bacterium | reverse complement strand
GAGAATGTACAACTATGGAAAGATACCAAGATCAATTCTGAGCGAAAAGATCTTAGGCACTTGGACAAGGCTTCAGTTAAGGGTGGGTATGACATTATACTTTCCAGTTACGCCCTCAATGAGTGGTTGGAAGGGTCGGATGAAAATCATCGGGCAGAATTATTTTCCACCCTAGGGAGCTTACTCAAAGAGAATGGTTATCTTTTGTTATTGGAACCGGCAGAGGGTGATGTCTGCCGTTATCTACACGGGGCATCTGCAAAAGCTGTTATGCAGAATAAACGACTGTATATTCAGGCTCCCTATTTTTCGGGATTGGCTTGTCCGCTTTGGCAGAATGGAAGCAAATATTTCAGTCATGAAGTACGGGACTGTACCCCCCCGACCATGGTCGAACAAATCAATCACCCATTAAACCTTGAAATTAGGGAAGTAAAGTTTGGCATGTCTATACTTTCCCGCTCTGTACCAAGGCTAATCAATGATAAGAGCGGAATATTTCGCATTATTTCTCCAGTGCGTAAACGTAAAGGGACGATTTCTTTGTGGGGAATTGGGCCTAATGGCAATGAGGTTCAGTACGAATGGCAGAGAAGAGACTTGTCCAAAGATGAACAAAAATCTCTTCTGTCTTTGCAACGGGGTGACATTATTGAATCACAATATGCAATAGATATGGATGAAAGCAGGATCCGCTTACAAAGTGCCAACGATATACGCCCACACTTTCTGCCCCGATGGGGACAGATTAACTAGAATCCGATTGCTCCCCGCCTCCCCTGCTTAGTGATCAATTCGCGACCAAACCACACACCTGTACCTCCATTTAGTTCGGTCAGGGTGAGCAGAAAGTAGAAATCTTTCTGAGTCACCTTGTCGACCCTAGAAGTTTCCTCAATAATCTTTCCGGAAAGAGAAAAGTAGGGCCTAGGTGTGGATACCTGCTTATCTCCACCAGTTCCAAGTTCCTTGCGGACGGAATCGGCATAAGAATCAGATATTTTTCCCTCGGGACCAGCCGTTGTTGAAATACGTACCTTTTTACTGGCAAGTAGGTCACGCTTCATTCCCTGCAGGAGCAAATCCGTATCAAAATAAGTCTGGGTATCGTTACGAATCTCTCCCACATGTAGAATTGCCGGCTGGTTGGGGGCTTCCGAAAGACTCCCACTTGCGAGCAGATCGACAACTAATTGATTTGCTGCCCGGATAAAATCCTGAGCATTTATTTTGTCCAGATTGACCAACCCTCTGTTGCTTCCATCTTCCAAGTACTTGGCATCAGCAGCCCGTCCAATGGGCTTTCTCTCATTACAGGAAAAAAGAAATAAAGTGAAAATTAGGCTGGTGGAGATAGTGAGAAATTTCATGGATTCTTAGCAGGTTGAATTTTTAAACGAAATGCAGAGACCTTTGGACGAGTGGAAATAGACTCAATCATTTTGGATTCGCCAGGGCGGATCATTTGGGCTCTCCAGCCAAGTGAGGTGTCTTTAACTAAAAAACCCTCATTATCCAACCATTCCAATTTATGGGTAATGTTTACCTGTTTGGAAGAATTGTTCTTAAGTTCTACTTGTATGCGTAGAAGATCACCATCGACTTTCCCCTGGGTAATCTCAACAACATCGAGTACCTTTTCCAACCCTCCCCCAAATTCAACTTTTTTCACTTCGGGATGGGATGTTTGGTCCTGAGGATTTTTTTTACTAATCGTTCCCACCTTTCGTTTCTCTGCACAACCTACCAGTAAAAAAATTAAGGAAAGAAAACTTAAAAAGAAAGATTTCGAATAAGTAATTTTTTTCATAAATATTAAATACTTCAAAGGGAACATACTCCAATTAATCGGAGCGGAGTAAAAGCGGATATACTTCGTACCCAGACTAAATTAGTTTGTGAGCTTGGTAAATTCACATCGGTTGATAATTTCGTACCAGTTCCCCGCAAGGTCAACTTCTGATCGCTTGGAGTTTCTATTTTACCAAACCGTATCTGCTTGGGCAATGTGCTCCATGATCGTAAATCTGCTTTAGTGGTTACCTGTGCTAACATCCCCGCACTAGCACCAACAACCACTCGGCTAAGATCATCTTCTGACCTAACCGCATTTGTGGCAAGATACTGTAATCCACTCTTAGCAATCGTACCTGTGATCGCTTTGGCTAGCTCGATTTCAAAATATTGGTCAAATTCCTGTGCCACAATTGCATCCATATCAGTTAGTAATTTAGTACCCACAGATTTTCCAGCATTGCCTGAAGAGAAGATATCTAAGTCAGTAAGATATTGATCGTTGGTACGTAGTATGGGAAAAGCAAGACCGAGGTAAGGAATTCGGGATGTGGCTCTGAAAAAGAATAAAGGCAGGTCAAACCGTCTTTCCAGACGAACAGGAGCCCGACCGGTCTCAAAAAATACATAGGTCGATGGATTGGCTTCTTTCCTACCAGACTTCGCTAGCTTATATTCTTCCTTAATCCAATTATTCTCAGGATAAATAGAGGTGAGTTGACGGAGAGAATATTCGGCCTTGGCATAGTCTTCCCGCTGGCTCGCTCCATGAAGAAAATAAAGTGACTCGAGATAAAGAGCGGCTGGATTGACGAACTTTGGTAAATTCGGGGGAACAAGACTCTGTATTTTTTTGCGCTCCTCTTTTAGTGCATTCTCCCCCGAATGATTGGATAAAGTTTTGCTAAGATCAATTTTGTGTTTTTTTGCCTGTTCACGAGCAGAATCAAGTTCCAGTTCCCATATATCCTTTGAGTCCTGTATGGCTTGCCTTGTCTTAAAAACTTGTGCCCTTGCTCTACCCCGATCCCCTTCCAGTAAATAATTATGTGCCTGATAAGTCCTCAACATCACACGCTCATATATTCTGGACTTGTATGGCTTTAATTCCGCAGACCCAAGGGTAGATAATAATCCTTCAGAAATTTTTGTTTCCGTTCGCAAATGAGGTCCAAACCACCGATCGTATTCTAAGGCAGCATTGCTTAATGCCAAGATGCTATCCTTTCGGTCTCCCTGCATGCGTGCAACTGCACCCTCTTCTAGGTAATAAAGTAATCGGTCTCTCTTCGATCCCTCCTTGGTTAACCGGTTTGCCTCATCTCCTGCTCTTTGCAAATCTCCAATTTTCCAAAGAAAATTGAAATTTTCTGTCCGATCATAATGGGAAGAAAAACAACCAGCCAAAAGAAAGAACAATAATCCGAATTGAAAAATCTTCACCACCAAAATGCAGGAATTAGTGTGAAGTAGAGAAAGAGAAAAACCACTCAATCCTCTGGAAATACATTTACCTCAAAATTTTTATTTCCCCGCACATCTCCGACTGTAGTACGGTAGCGGTTTTGGGTACGCAGGCCTTGAAGCAAAGCTTGTTGACCAAGTTTCTTATGGAAAAAGACTGGTTGCTTAAAGGAGTTCAATAATTTGGAGGTAATCATGAGGGTGTGTAACTCCACATCCATTTTGCGACTAAATTCCTCGGGTAAACAAAATACTAATTGGCCGGGAAGCACCTGTTCCTTTTTTCCATTCATGGCCAGAGAGATTTTACCTAGTAGACCAATTACTTTCATCCCACCGTTGGTGGTTACCCCTATCATGAATGCAAAAGGATCATCTGATTTTATTTCCAGATCAACAAAGGTGGAAGAAATATTGAGGGATGTTGATCCATGTAAGGTATGGATACAATATGACCCTGAGTGTAATAATATTTGGTTTTCGGCAGGAAGACCAAAACTGGCGGCTTCCACACACCTCAAGGAAAAACTTTGGTTTTGATTTTCCTCCAACTCAATACCTCCTTGGGGAAGGATTGTTATCGTTCTACCAATCCCAAAATACTCATCGACTTCTAACTTATCTCGTTCATCCCATACCTTTCGGGCCAATGCAGTACCAAATACCTGCTTGATTATAAAATCTGCAGGTTCGTTTTCAACAGGTTGTAAATCATCCCCCAGATTTTGAGGTCCTCTCCTCCTTGCAGCATACCGGGCAACCACCATCTTTCCTTTGGTTACCCGAATTGCCTCCTCTATTTTTTCGCGCAATGGATGATTGTAATTCCTCTTCACCATCCCCATTGCTTTGTTCAACTCCCACAATGCACCGATGTACTCTTTTTCTTTTTCAAGCTTTATACCTCTTTGAAAAATTTCCTCCACAGTATCCTGAGAAAATCCTGTGTAGGAGAAAAACTGGATACAAATATATAATCCTATTAACTTATAAATTTTGATACCCAAAATTTTGAAATCAGTGTGGAAATTTAACTTAAAAAACGTGAGTTATATTAATTGAAAGACCTCCAATAAAATCCTCAAATTCTGGAGTATTCAGATCATCGTTCGTTCGTTTCCACGAATAATTTATTAATCCAGAAACATTTAACCATTCTGCAAACGCATGGCTTGCAGACACACCGACATTATAGACTTTATCTACTCGACTGGAATTTGCACCTTCAGAGAATGAGGTTGATTGGTATGATAAAGAAGGAACGAGAGTCAAAGAGTCTGAAAGCATTTTGGTGTAAGAAATGGACAGTGTATGCCCCATTCCATCCTGTAAATTTGAAGGGTATTCTGAGGAAGTTGAAATTCCGCTTTGTTGCATAACTGCCTCAATGAAGTTGTAATAGACAGGATCAGCGATCTGCTGCTCTAATGTATCACCCTGTGTAAATGTATAACTTGCACCAGCAGTAAAATTGATCACATCTCCTGAAGTAAGAATAAAGTTCTTGGAAAAGGATAGACTAGGAGTGTTTGAATATGAGATTATATTTTTCTTACCCCGAAATGTGCTAGGTACAACATAAGCATTAGACAAACTTAGGCTGAAATCATCAGGCAAAACAAAAGGTAAGGATAAAGATAATATTTGAGTATCGAGATCATATACTTTCATTTCATCACCATAATCGCGCACAGGATCCGTAAAGGTACGCATTTGTACTAGACTAAAAGCAGGTGCACATACCACTTCATCACCAATACCGTATTCTCCTAGCCCCAAGTTTAGGGTAAGGGACAAATTTAGAGATGTTCCTTCTTTTTCATTTTGAGCAACCTTTTCGGAGTTTGAAGTATAATTAAAGCTGGAACTTCCTACAACTGATGGGGTCAGTGTTGAATTCCTGACCTGCAATAATCTTTGCTCACCCATTGGATCTTCTTCCAGAGTGTAAGCTTCTGATAATGAATCGGCAAAGAAATCTGCATCTAAAAAAGAAGTTGGCTCATCGGAAGAAGAACTCAAAGGCTTAAGCACTGAATCCTGAGCAGTAACCAAAAGTGATGAAAGCATATATATGGCTAATAGAGACCTTATTCCATTCATAGAATGAACTTTCTACAGGAGGATTACTTTTAAGAAAAGGAATTAGTTTCCGATTCTTCCAATTGAAACTGATCCCCCAAATTGATCAAAACTAGGACGATCCATAATCAAATTGTTAGCATACCGAATATTCTGAATAAAATTTACACGACCGTAGAGAATACTATTGAAGTTGGGATATTTACCATCCATCCCTCCATAGGCCGAATTTAGTTTAACTTGAGAACCGGTTGGGAAATTTAAATTGGACAGATTGACAGTCATAGCCTCCATTGCAATGCGCTTTACATGTTCGGAAAATCGGAGGTTATCCACAGAAATCTCCTGATGTGCGAGTAACTCTACTGCATCATGAACTCCACGCCCGCTCGTTGCTAAGTCCGAATTTTGAATGACCAATCGATCTAGTGACCGTAGGGACATCTCATCCTGGGCATACAAATCAACTTCAATAACCCGTAATGTATTGAAGGACCCAATACCCAAGGATTCACCTTCGTAACGAAGAGAAGTATCTTTTTCAAAACGAATTCCACCAGCCGAAAGAAGAATCAATTGATTGTCGATTCCCTCGGTTTGATCAACCGAAAAGGTTAGGCTTCCGCCCAAAGAAAGAGTTTCGGTGGCAGCAAAGAGCAATTGATCATATGCAAGTTGTGATAAGTCATAAGTTCCGCTACCAAAGGTAAGATTGCGCCCACCAAGGATGCCTTCGGGATCGGGACCATCATCTATATGATCATCGTTGAATTCATTGTTTGGATCGTAGTTTGGATCCGTTGATCCATCATCTACATAGTTTGGATCAGTACCGTCGTAGTTCGGAT
>OMJS01000025.1 GCA_900299365.1 Opitutales bacterium | reverse complement strand
TACTCTTGCAAAGGGAAGAAATGGAAAGGATTGATGAGTTCTTCTCTTCTTTCAAGAATGCGATTGTTTTGATTGGTCCTGAAGAAAAAACTTTTCAGGATCTTGCACCGACTCCATTTGATTCGTCTGGTGTGCCCAAGGTGAGTGTTCATGGTAATCTTATCAAAACCTTAACTTCTGGAGAGTATTTGCAACGGTTACCTATAAAAACCGATCATTTTGCTACTTTCTTTGTCTGTTTACTCATGGCATTCCTCTCCGTTTACCAAGGAAAGCGAGCCAGCCTTGTACAAGTTGCTGGAATTTTGATACTGCTTGGATATGTATTCATTGGTTTCGAAACCTTTGCTCAAAGTCATGTAATTTGGCCAATCACTGCACCTGCATGTGCTGGTATAAGCACTTCGTTTATTGGCTTGGCCGCTATGGTGGTAATTGAACAAAAAGCAAAGGGCAGACTAAAAGGGATGTTTGGTAGTTATGTATCATCCGATCTGGTCGAGCAGATGGTAGAGTCCGGGAAAGAACCATCTCTTGGCGGAGAAGAGACTGCTATTACTGCCTTTTTTAGCGATGTTCAGGCTTTCTCGAGTTTTTCAGAGTTACTTACCCCGACCGGGTTAGTCGATCTAATGAATGAATATTTAACCGCCATGACCAATATTCTCCAAGAGGAGCGAGGTACCTTAGATAAATACATTGGGGATGCTATTGTCGCCATGTATGGAGCACCAATACCCATGGATGATCATGCCTATCAAGCGGTCAGAACTGCAATTCTAATGCAGCAAAAGCAGATAGAGTTACGGAAAAAATGGGTACCTGAGGTAGAAAAGTGGGGGAAGTGTCATGGTCTAGTTACCCAGATGCAAACGAGAATTGGGTGCAATACGGGAACGGCAACGGTTGGGAATATGGGTGCTTTAGACCGTTTTAATTACACCATGATGGGAGATATGGTAAATCTTGCTGCTCGATGCGAAAGTGGTGCAAAGGCTTATGGTGCCTACATTATGATTACTGAAGAAACTAAATTGGCCTCCGAAAAAATCCGGGATGACATTGCCTTCAGGTATTTAGACAAGATCGTGGTGAAGGGAAGGTCGCAACCTGTCGCCATGTTTGAGCCTACCGGATTTATGTCCGAGCTTACACAAGAAACTCAGGATTGTTTAGATTGCTTTCAACAAGGAATAGATAAATACCTACTTCAGGACTGGGACGGTGCATTGATGCTTTTTGAAAAGGCTAAGGAAATGGAGCCAAATAAGCCGGGCGTTACCCCGGGGGTGAAGGATAATCCATCTATGATATTAATAGATCGTTGTAATGTTATGAAAGAAAATCCCCCGGGTGACGATTGGGACGGGGTTTATATTATGACTACCAAATAACTTTCTGACCAAGTCAGAAACTTATTTGTTTGGAGTAAAATAATCGGGCTCATTTCCTTTTTTCCATTTTAAATTACAACCCAAGCTAGGATGTTGAATTTCGGGAGCCGAGAGGTTGGATAATAATCCTTCAACCGCAAGTTCAAGATCATGCCCGTTTACCACTTTATTATTTCCAGGACGAGAATCATCAAATTGACCGCGATAAAACAAAGAATAACGAGAGTCATAAAGAAAGAAATCCGGAGTGCAGGAAGCTTGGTAAGCCAATGCCACTCTTTGATCCTCATCGAACAGGTAGGGAAATTTAAAGTCATATTCTTTAGCTAGTTGCATCATTAAATCGGGCGAATCGGCCGGATAATTCTCCACATCATTTGATGAAATAAAGATAACTTCCAGTCCCTTCTCTTGCCATTGATTACATAATTGGGTGAGGATCGGCAAGAGGTGCAGAACATAGGGACAGTGGTTGCAAATGAATGCAATAAGGCAACCCTTTGCCTTTGATGAGAAATTAAAATCGTAAAGAGTTCCAGACTGGACATCTGGCAGGAGAAAGGAATGGGCTTTTGTGCCGAGGCCAACCATTGTGGACGGAGTTGCAACCATAAGAAATTAGGGATTTAAAGGTTAGGGTTTTTGAGTGGAAGAGAGAGAGTCTGGATACTTGGCGAAATATGATGCGAGCAAATCACGTGCAATGGGAGTAGCGGTAAGTCCACCCTGAACTTGATCTTGTGGAATAACTCCTTCAATTAGAACAGATACGGCAACCCGGGGGGCATTTGCTGGTGCAAATCCTATAAACCAAGCCAAGTTTAATTTCATGTTGTGATTTCGCCACTGACCAGTTCCGGTTTTACCTGCAATGGATATACCATCAATTTGACAACGTCTCGCAGTACCTTCGGTAGTCGCCAAGATCATGCCATTCAAGATTGATAAACGATTTTTCTCATCGATAAGTTTTTCGGGAAGATGATTTCTCGCATTTTCCTGAAAGGTTAGTGCGGGATTAAAATGGGTTAAATTACTCGCTATCTTGGATATAAAGCATGCCATCTGTAGAGGGCTCTGCCTGAGGCCTCCTTGACCGATGGATATGTTGAAGGTGTCTTCCATTGTCCATTTTACGCCAAGGTTTTTTTTCTTCCAAATCGGATCTGGGACAATCGGAGTGTCTCGCAAGGAGGGAAGAGATAAGGATGGTTGTTTATCCATCTCCAGTCTCCTGGCTTCTGCTATCAATTTTTCATGTCCCATTCTCTCGGCACAGCGAAAAAAGTATACATTACAACTTTGTGCAATCGCAGCGGGAAGATCGAGCTCCCCATGTTGACCAGGATGAACATGACATTTCATTCCACGATAGATACCTTCACAAAGTAATTTTTCCTGAGGTTCCAAGGTTTTTGCCCGCAAACCAGCAAGGGCGGTTACCAGTTTAAAAGGGGAAGCAGGTGCATAGCCAGGATGCCATGCTCTGGGTAACCAAGCTTCCCTTCGTTGAATCTCATCATATGCAGCTTGGGAGATGAATGGGGTTAGGCTGCTCAAATCGTAATTTGGCTTGCTTGCCAAGACGAGAATTTCGTTGGAATAAAGATCGATAAGAACAACAGCACCCGGAGGAGGTGGCGGTGGAGCAAGAGTAAAGGCACTAGGTTTATTGACCCCTCTTTGCAGAACACCTTGAGCATACAAATGTTTGAGTAACCGATCTGCATCATCTTTTGTTCCTTTAAACCCTGCCACTGTTGAAGCTTGCTGACCGGTTAATGGAAATGGAGCATCTTTGAACGCCGATAACAGTAATTCAGCTCTTACCTCAGTTTCGTTGGTTCCAAGTAATGCCCTGCCAGTCCTTCTTTCTAAAGTTTTTGCCCAGTCACGGTCAGGCAGTATTCTCTGCTTGGCAACTTTTTTTACCATTCGATCAATTGATTCTTCAGCAATTTTTTGAAGATCGAGATCAATGGTAAGTTGAACAGGTTTTCCTTTTTCGGATGCCTGTCTTTCCAGTCTTTCGAATCGTGAACCCATTGGGTTAACCATCCAGATATCAACCCCATCTTTACCTCTTAAAAGATGATCAAAAGTTTTTTCGACTCCTGCTTTACCTGTTCTTCCCTGAAGTTCAAAGGTCGCTAAATCGGAGCCTGCTTTTGTATCCGGATTGGCTTCGTAGCCACTTCCCACATATCCAAGTACATGGGATGCCAAATAGCCTTGGGGGTAATGTCGAACTGCTTTTGCCTGTATCTGGATAGGAGATTCTGGTGGGAGTCTCTCAATCAGTAATGCATATTCCTCATTGGTTAAGTCACCACATATCTCCATGGGCAGGACAAGTTTTCGACGCCAATGTTTTTTTACTTCGTTGAGACTTAATTGAGTATTTCTTCCCGTTAATTGATTTACAATTTCAACATATTTTTGAACCACTGCATACCTTGCTTCCCATGAGTGAGAAAAGCCACTTGTCCAGAAATCTAAATAGTCGAGATCTTCCTTTTCGAAGAAACGATCCAACCATCCCTCTTCAATGCTTAGGTCCTTTATCTTGGGAGTAGGATAGCCATTTTGATCTACTTGAAAGGTTAATGAAAAAAGTCCCGCAATATCTACTTTAATTTCCCCATCTGTCCCTTCTAATCGGATAGATCGTGCAGTCCTTTTTGCTGGGTAATAATCAATTTCAGTCGACCATGAATTTTTGTTCTGGCTAACCTCCAATCTTTTTATCCCTGTCCAGCAGACAACACTTTGCCCATCAGATAAAGGCTTCCCAGTGATGCTTATTTTTCTTTTTTTTACATGATCTTCCAAAAAACAAATTGATAAAACATCTTCCATACTCACCGTCTCCAAATTTCTTAATCTGTCTTTGAGTGTATATGAAATTCTGCGTAGTTTAATTTTTTGTTCCCATATCTCTCGGCTTAGAAGTTCAAGATGTAGATTGGCCGAATAATGGGCCCTGTTCCCAATGAGTAGATTATGATTCCTATCTATCACATCGCCCCTAGCTCCAGGTCGTAAAATACGGCGCTGCCCTTGTTTTCGTTCTTTTTCAACATAGTCTTCACGCTCAATAACTTGCCTGTAAAAAAGAAATCCGGACAAAAGAAGAAAGAATAAAAGATAAAACCACGCGAAAATCCTTAATCTTCTGGCTTCCGGAAAATATTTTTCAAAAAACTTCATTTGGATTTAGAAGGATTAAGTTCCGAAGATGGGATAGCCCGAGGAGTCAAAAGATTGCAAAGACTTGAATGCCACAAAGAAATTGGAATGATCAAAAGAGTAGAAAAGAAAAGATCACTTAAAAACCTTACCCCCCCCCAACCGCTAAATAAGAACCAGAGAAAGGCAAGGAGCGAGTTGGTGCATATTTGATATACAATTAAGTGTTTAAAAATTTGCTTTCCTAGGTGAAAAAAGTCTTTGGTCAAGAGATAGATTAATCCAAGAAAAAAAGCATGAAAACCAAAGGGGTGATTAAAAGAATGGTCTAAGATAAATCCGGTAACAATAAGGGAGAGTAAATTACGATACGAATCAAGTATTTGATAATGGGGATGAAAAAAAAGTCCCGGCAGATAAAGAAAAACTCCCAACGGACCAAGGACAGAATTAATTAAAGCAATACAACCAACCAATAAGAGGTTTAACGCAGTAACTAATACCAAAAATTGATTTGGGTTATTCACTTATTGATTCCGTGTAGATTTATATCGGAGCGAAGAATCGTAACCTCGGAAACTTTAGCAAGTCCGGGCGGTAAAATAACTTTGCCCGTTTTGAAAAGACCATCGCCGCTTTCCTCTAATGACTTTACTTTTCCAATTGGTAATCCACTCGGAAAGGTTCCTCCAAGCGAGGAAGTTACTAAAAAGAGATTCTTCCTCTCAGTTATTTTGATGTCATGTGGAACATCGAGAACAAGGCCCATAGGTTGACCACCAACAAGCATCCCTGTACCTTGGAATGTAACAGGTCTATCATCGCCCTGGAAATGAGCAACGATCCGAAAATTAGGATTGGTGGCTAGTTCAACTTTTGATGAGTTGGAACTGGATTGATGGATTCTACCTAAGATTCCATCAGCATAGATAACTCCCAAACCTGGGAGTATTCCATGGTTGGTTCCTTTTCTCAGAAAGAGTTCCTGCCACCAAGCACTGAGATTACGGTGAGTAACTCGGGCCAGGATGGGTTGGTAAGGTTTTTCTGAATCTAGACCAATCTTATCCTCGAGTGCTTCTAGATGGGCTCGTAACCCATTAAGCTTAACCCTTTCACTTTCCCATTTTTCTAAAAGGCTTTCTTGAACTTTCCAGTCCGCTCTAATGCGCGAAAGGTCGCGATTTTTTGAAATTAAAGTCTTTTTCGAATCTGCTTGGTGGCCCCAGTAGTCAGTTAGGTCGGTTATTCGAGAAGTGATTTCCCAAAAGGGTGCCTGAAATTCATCAAAGCTCGATTGAGTAAATACTTTCCACCCAGAGGGAAGGGTAATGAAAAGTAAAAAAAATACTCCTAATGCCAATAGAGGTCCAAATTTGGGCCTGTCCTGCGGAGCGGCCAAAAGGAAAAGGAGTTATTGGGTGACCAGACGATCGATTTGCTCGCGACTCAATGAGTCGAGCAGGTTAAGGAACTCGCCGGTACCATTAGCCACACAACTTAAGGGATCTTCTGCCTGGATAACGGTAAGTCCAGTAGCATCACTAATTACTTGATCAAGCCCGCGAATCAAGGCACCACCACCTGCAAGAACAACCCCGCGGTCAATCAAATCTGCCGAGTGTTCAGGCTGGCAACGATCCAAGGCATTTTTTACGAGGTCTACAATTTGTTGAACAACTTCTTTTAGGGCTTCCTCTCTAATTTCCTGAGATGTGATATGGATGGTTTTCGGAAGACCAGCGGTGGAATCTCGACCTCGGACATCCATACTTAATTCTCCGGAGTCCAATGGAGATGCAGAGCCTATGGAAAACTTAATTTCCTCTGCGGTTCTTTCACCGATTAATAATCCGTAGGCACGTTTCATGTATGCTACAATCGCTTCGTCTAGCTCATCCCCACCAACCCGGATACTTCGCTGGAAGGAAACTCCAGAAATAGAAATGATAGCGACTTCGGTAGTGCCACCGCCAATATCCACTATCATATTAGCATACTCATCGTGAATTGGCAGACCTGCACCGATAGAAGCAGCCATTGGCTCACCCAGCAGGAGAACCTCCCTGGCACCTGCTCTTATAGCAGAGTCTTTAACCGCACGTTTTTCAACTGCAGTAATTCCAGATGGTACAGCGATTACGACTCTTGGTGGGACCAATTTTCTCTTATCAACTTTTTCAATAAAGTACCTGAGCATCGCCTCAGAAATTTCAAAATCTGCGATTACGCCATCTTTCATTGGACGAAGTGCTTCAATGGTTCCAGGGGTACGACCAAGCATGCGTTTCGCTTCTGATCCCACAGCACAAACCTTTTTGCTCGTTTTATAGCGGGCTACTACACTTGGCTCGCGTAGCACAATCCCTCGATCCTTGACAAACACCAAAGTGTTAGCAGTACCAAGATCGATTCCAATATCATTGGATAGAAAGCCGAAAAGATTGCTGATCATTTTAAGGAAATCAAAAGTTGTATTATGATTTGTTTCGGATTTCGATTATCTGTCAAAGACAAACCATTCACATTGTGTATAAGTTGGGAAGAACTTTAATGTTTAGGGCACTAAATTATAATAATTTTGAGCGTCTTTTTTCTGCCAGAAAAATAACGAGACAACCTCCCAAAAGCAAAAATATGGAATAAAATTGGCCACGAGACATATTCATAATAAGAGGGGCGTCTGGCTCGCGAAAGAATTCCCCTGTAATCCTAGCAAGGGCGTAAGCCACTAGGAATTCACCTCCTAGTCGACCAGGGACTCTTTGGTAAATATTGGATTTCCAGAACCTATACTGAACAAAGATAAAAACGAGAAGACCCTCGAGCAATGCTGCATAGATTTGCGAGGGGTGACGGGCAATACCAACCATGAAATCTGGTGCCTTAGGGAATAAAACACCCCAAAAAACATCAGTCTTTTTGCCCCAAAGTTCTCCATTGATAAAGTTTGCCAATCTTCCAAAGAACAAACCAGGAGGCACAACTGTGGCGATTAAATCTGCTACGGGCGAAAATGATTGGTGTGATTTTTTAGTATACCAATAGGTTGCCAAAATCACTCCAATAAACCCACCGTGACTGGCCATACCTCCCTGCCAAACATATAAAATCATCAGTGGGTCATTAAATAATTCTTCTGTGCGGTAAAGTATGACAAAACCAATTCTTCCTCCTAGCAAGACCCCAAGAATTTGAAAGGTCATAAGGTTTAAGACCTGTTCCTTATCGTAGGGACTTTTTTCTTTATTGTGGGCTAATAATAATAAAAAATAGGCCGTTACAAAACCGGCCAAGTATGAAACCCCATACCATCTCAAGCCGCCTGGACCGAAATCTTGCCAAGATGGAGGGAATTGCCAAACAAATGGACTTAAATCATGAACCCAATAGGCAGAAAAAGTCTCCATAATAAACCCGTGTTAGACGCCTTGTTTATGATCAGTATTTGCAGTTTGCAGGTCGTGTCGACGTTTGGCCAATTCTCGCATATCAACCGCGAGGTCATCGTGTTCAAAAATTTCCTGACCCAAAATACTTTCAATAATATCTTCCATTGCTAATACTCCAGCCACTGACCCAAATTCATCTACGGCAATTGAAAGTTGAGAATGTTCTGCAAGTAAAAGACGAAGGGCTTTGTCTGCCGTGGTATTTTCAGGAATAAATAGAGGATTGAGGGCCAAGTCTTTCAGTAGCGTGTTAGAATTTTCCTCCACCATGGCGTTATGAAGGTCTCTTCGGCGAACCATTCCGGTAACATGATCAATATTATCCGAAAAAATAGGAATGCGAGCAAACGGTACATTGGGGTACTTGTTAAATACTTTTTCAACCGTAAGATTTTCATCAAGTGCCAGCATAACCGTACGAGGTGTCATAATTTCGCTGACCTTGACATCGTCGAGTCTTAGGGCATTGGTCACCCAATCACTTTCATCGTTAGATAATGTGCCTTCTTTGGCCCCCTTCTTGGCGAGAAGTATGATTTCTTCTTCATCCTCTTCAGTAGATTTCTCCTTTGGGGATACCATTGCCCGCATGGTAAATTTACAAATTTTCGAAAAAGGTGACATCAAAATTCGGACTAAGATAAGAGGTGGCACCAAAAGTCCCAGCATATCTGAGCGATAGATTACCGTGAGGTTTTTTGGTAGAATTTCAGAAAAAAATAGAATACCTAAGGTCATTCCACCTGCAAAAAGTAAAATGGAATTACTGCCATCCCCGAAAGCTTTTTCGGCTAATCCGCCAGCCAGGGTAGCACCCAAGGTATTAGCAATCGTGTTTAAACTCAGGATTGCTGAGCTCGTTTCATCAATCTCATTCCGGTATTTTTCAATCAAGTTACCTCTTTTGGGAGACTTCTTTTTGAAGTTTTCTATCTCTGCGGTTGTTACACTGAGAATCATCGCCTCGAGAATCGAACAAAGTGCAGACACGCCGATAGTTAAAATAACGGCAATAACTAATTGGCTAACCATTCAAATAGGATTCTTGTACTTTGACAGAGCATTGGCTCATCTCTTTATTACAAACAACTTATAGATCAACTTTGGCAAGCTTTGAAAATGTCTGAATTAAAAAAACTCTCATTACACCACCATCATCTTAGAATGGGAGCAAAGTTTACTCCATTTGCTGGATGGAATATGCCTCTTTCATATGGCAGTTCTTTAAATGAACATCTAGCTGTTCGAGAATCTGCTGGATTATTTGATGTTTCTCACATGGGTGAAATAGAGGTCATTGGTGACCAAGCGGAGGAATTTTTAAATTATGCATTAACCAATGATGTTCGGAAGTGTAAGATTGGACAGGCACAGTACTCTATTCTTTGTTCGGAAAACGGATGTACACTTGATGATTTGATAATCTATCGTATGTCCGAGGATAAATTTTTTCTCTGTGTAAACGCAGCAAATATTGAGATTGATTATCAGACCTTATTGAAGCGTTCTGAAGGGTTTGGGTGTTCGGTCAATAATATCTCATTGGATTATGGTCAACTTGCATTTCAGGGACCGGATTCAGAAGCTATTTTATCTGAGATTATTGATAGAGATTTATCTATCCTCTCAAAAATGCACTTTATTGTAGGGGACTGGCTGGGATTTACTTCAATTTTGGCCCGCACTGGATACACTGGTGAAGATGGATTTGAGATATATTGTAAATGCTATGATCTGCCCAAGTGGTTGAAAACTTTCGAATCTCAAGCGGCTAGCATTCCGTGGATCGGATTAGCGGCTCGGGATAGTTTGCGGTTGGAAGCTGGGTTTCCCCTGTACGGGCACGAGCTTTCTGAAAACATCACTCCATTGCAGGCAGGTTTAACTTGGGTAATTGGATGGGATAAACCAAAATTTATTGGTGCTGATGCCTTGGCTAAGGAAAAAGAAAACCAGCCAGCTTCCCGAGTAGTGCATTACCTCGTTAATGACAGGAGAATTCCCAGAGAAGGTTGTTTGATCATTGCACCAGATAACGAAGTAGTAGGAAAAGTGCTTTCAGGTGGCTACTCTCCCTTGCACAAGAAACCAACCGGTAGTGCGTTGATCAAAAACTCTTATTGGACAAAACAAAATGATCAAGGTTGGCATGCTTTAGTTCGAGAAAACAAATTACCTATCGATTTGGGAAGCCCGGCATTACGCAGAGCAATTGATCCATCATTGGGATGAGTCCTGAAATCCTTTTATTGTTACATCAACGCCAGAAAAGTTATTAAAGTTTAGGTTTTCCACCATTACATGTTCAAGTTTTTTTCTTAGCTGTGACCTGATTTCTTTAACCTTACAATCCGGTTCAACATGTAATTTGACTAGCAACCTAACTTCTTTCGCATTTTTGAAAATTTGGGTGGATGGAGAATGAACGCCAGGAATTGATGCACAGGATTTACGAACCAGTTCGCGTAATGCCTGAGGGGTTATTTGAACAGCACCTTCATCATCTTTGAAAACAGACACTAGTTCGGATTTGGCTTTTTTTATAATCCACCAAATAAGGCAAAATATTATTACCAATAGTAGGGAATACCAGAAAATTGGCGATATAACAGCCTCTAATGGGTCAAGACCTAGATAGTCTTGAAATTGTACGAGCATAAGACCTGGTACTATTCAGAGTCAGGACCGGACCAAGTATCTTCGTCTTCGTCTCGATCTAAGGACTCCTGCTTAATATCATCAATCACAACATCAATAACCGATGCATGGTTGCCCGTCATTGACAGGATCTGAGCACGAATAGCTTCTTGAATCATTCCACCCGTTTTTCCAAGATCCACCCCGAAGCGAAGAACTACTCGAACTTCAATTTTATAAGTACCATCTTCATTCTCAGCTACTGAGACTCCTCGCTCCGATTCTTTTTTGGCGAAGAAGTCGGTCAGACCTTCAACAACTCCAGCTCCCCCAACATTGATTACTCCTTTAACTGATTGTGTCGCAAGACGAACAATGCCAGCTACTACGCTATGGTTGATACGAATTGTTCCTAGACTTCCACTCTCCTCCGAAAAGGTGGGGATTGTTTCATCAGATTCGGGATTGGATTTCTTCTTGGTCATATATTTACTCTCCTAGTGAATTTTTTTAAATACATCTTTGGGTGCACGGGATAAAAACTCTTCGACATAGGAGGTAGTCGCCTCTCCTTGCCTAAAGCCAGGATCGAGTACTATCGCTTTGAGGAACTCAATATTGGTATCGATCCCGCGTATCAAATATTCACTAAGTGCTCTGTACATCCTATCCAGAGCAATTTTCCGCGTTTTCCCGTAAGTAACAAGCTTGGCAATCATGCTATCATAGTAAGGAGATACCGAGTAACCACCATATACATGTGAATCAACCCGGACTCCATGGCCTCCAGGAGCATAATATAAACCTATTGTGCCTGGTGATGGGGCAAAGCCGTTTGCTGGGTTTTCCGCACATATTCGACATTCTATGGCATGTTTATTGAAAGAAATTTCTTTTTGAGAAATACTTAAACGATTCCCGGACGCTATGTTAATTTGTTCCTTAATCAAATCAATCCCAGTAACTTCTTCGGTGACCGCATGTTCAACCTGAATACGGGTATTCATTTCAATGAAATAAAAATTACCCTTTGAATCCACGAGAAATTCTATAGTCCCGGCATTTACATAATCGGCTGCTTGGGTTGCCTTGATCGCTGCCTTGCCCATGCGTGCCCTTAAGTTTTTGTCCAGAAAAGGGGAGGGTGCTTCTTCAATCACTTTTTGGTGTCTTCTCTGAACCGAACAATCTCTTTCTCCAAGATGAATGATATTGCCGTGTTTATCCGCCAGTACTTGAAATTCGATATGCCTTGGGTTTTCAAGGTACTTTTCGACATAAAGGGCACCATTGCCAAAAGCTTTTGTTGCCTCTAATCGAGCAGATTGAAATTCTTTTGCAAAACTCACAGCATTATGAGCAATGCGCATTCCTCTACCCCCACCACCAGCTACTGCTTTTATGATTACAGGAAATCCAATTTTTTGAGCCACTTTTATGGCATCTTTTTCATTCTCGATTGGGCCATCGCTTCCAGGAATTATTGGTACACCAGCTTTACTGACCGTCTCTCGGGCCATTGCTTTATCCCCCATTTTACCAATGGTTTCAGCTTTGGGGCCGATAAAGTTTATATTGCACGATGAACACTGCTCGGCAAACTCGGCATTCTCGGATAAAAATCCGTAACCTGGGTGAATAGCATCTACATCAGCGATTTCTGCTGCACTTAATATACGGTCGGCCCTTAGATAACTCTCTGCACCAGGTGCGGGCCCAATGCAAATCGCTTCATCGGCTAATTGAACATGAAGAGATTGTTCATCGGCTTCTGAATAAACTGCAAGGGTTTGAATACCGAGTTCACGGCATGCCCTGACGATTCTGAGCGCAATTTCTCCCCTATTTGCAATGAGGATTTTTCGGATCATACTATATTACGATGGGCGGATTTTGAAAAGGGATTGGCCGAATTCAACACTTGTGCCATCTTCCACCAAAGCTTCAACGATTTCACCAGAAAAATCCGATTGAATCTCATTCATCACTTTCATCGCTTCGATTATGCAAAGTGTATCACCTTTTTTGACCTTATCGCCCACTTTAACAAATTCAGGGTCTTCCGGGGAGGGCCGACGATAAAACGTTCCTACCATTGGTGAATCAAATGACTTAGAATTATCATCCTTGGACGGAGAAGGCTCCGAAGGCTGAGATTGTTGAGCCGGAGAAACTGAAATCGGTGAGGGTTGAGGTTGTACCACAACCTCTCTGGACATAACTGTACCTGACCCAGGTCGGGCCAATCGCAGTTTTAAATCCTTCAGCTCGATCTCTAATTCAGTGAGATCTGACTTTTGCATTATTGAGACAATACCTTTTAGTTCACTTAAGTCCAATCTATGGTCCTCCCTATTTGAAAATTATCATTATCTCTATCAAAGCTGATTTGGGTTTTCATGCAATGCTTGTTTTTGATGTATTGTCTGATTTTAAAGATTCTAGGGCGATAGCGGATTTGTGCCCAAATGAATAGACCAGTCGGGATTGTCCCAATTTCCCTGAATTTTTAATTTGCTGAGTTTTGATAAAGGATCAGCCAAGTTTACAATCTGTTTTAAAACTGGAATCTTTAGGTTGCCCGCCAATTGAAAATTGGCAAGAAGATCAACTTCTCGATTTATCCAATTTACTTCACCATTGGCCACTAACTTAGATAAAGGCCCAAGCAGAGACGCTTGGTCAAAAATTACACGTTCGTGTTCAATTAAAAAAGGAACTTCCAGTCTATTAAAATTAAAGGCATCCGAGGGTAATGGTAGGTTGAATGCTCCTAACTTGCTTCTAATCCCTCCAAGGAAATGAATTGAACCTATATCAACATCATGAAGCAAAAATGTTCCACTTCCTTCAAAATACCTTGGATTGGAAATGGGGCCTTGTGCCTGAAAGGATAGGTCAATTTTACCGTCCTGCTTTTTTTTACTTTGGGTATTATCGATGTTGGGAAATTCATCCTCAATTAAAGCAGAAGCATTCTGCCAATTCGAAGAATTAGATAAGTTAGACAAAAATTTATTTTTTTTTGCATCTTTAAGGTCTAGTGAAATAGAAATAAGATCCGAGCTAGTAGAAACTTCTCGGAAAGTAAAATTTGCTTTCCCATCGGCTATGCCTAAATCATCGAATTCAGCCTTAGTTAATCCATTTACTCGGGAAATTTTTCCATGTGCATAGTCTACCGTCATTCGATTAAAAGAAAAGGGGTCATCACTGGAAACATACAAGTCATACCAGGATTGATTATGATTGTTCGATTCTTGGTCGTTTTTTGTCATGATTTCTCCACTTGCTTCACAATAAAGAGATGTGGCATTCAAATCGCCTAATGCATCTTCAACTTCCTTACCGAATACTGCTTTGGCATCATTTACAGGGAATATACCGTCAATCGAAAATTCTAATTGGGTTTCACTTTTGGTAAGTGCTCTGGGAAAAATTAAATTTCCGTCGAGAGTACCGTGTTTATGTTTTACATTTTTTCCCCGAATTCTGGTAGATTCCTTATCTACTACTACATTAACTTCGGAAGATATTATTGGAACACTTCTAAAACTTATTTCTTCGGTCTTAACCCGACCGATTGTAAGTGAATTGCCGGGCGGTCCCGCCCAAATCCCACTAATTGAAAAATCACCCACGGGAATTTTTTGTGAAAATACAAAATCCTTCCAAATCGGAGGCCACCAGACACCTAACCAATTATCAATATCGGGCGGATAACAAGTACCATTTAATAAAAATCTGAATTTTGCTGGGTTCCATTTTTGGGAATATGTACCACGGACCTGGCTCCGCCCCATTTTCCCTCGTGCTTCATCTATATAAACCGACAAACTTGATGATATTTCGCCCGAGAAGCGAAAATCTCCAGACGTAGCTTCAAGAACGGAAAGGTTTTTGGCAAATAATATGAATTGGGTTGAAGAACCTTTTCTGCGAGGAGTGAGGTTTTTGAAAAAACGAATATTTAATTCATCCCCATCAAGTATTCTTAATTCACCATGTGGTAATAAAGCGTAAAGGTCATGTTTGTCTGGAGTCAGTTTGATTGTTCCATGAGTACTCCATTCACCATCATAATTCTGGGCTGAAAGAGAAAGTTTTGTTCCATTTTTATCTGAGAATAAATTAGTGAAAATATGATGGTCTTTTTTTTGGAGATAGATGTCAAGAGGAGGGGCATTACCAGAAAGTTTACCAGACATTAGCAAGTTTTCATAACTTAGGTGTGCATCGACAGAAGAAAGAGTAAAATCTTTATTTTCTACCGATCCTTTCCCTGAAAAATGAAGATTATCAAAGTCGAGTTTCACTGCCTTTAGAGTATGGATTAATCCATCGGCTTTTGTGAGAAAACTAAAGTTTGTTTTATTTTTATCTATATCTGACAAATAAACATGAGAGGTGAAATTTTTTACTCCTATGTTTTCATTTATTGATTCTGAACTTTGAGAGATGTAAAGTTCAACATGTTTTTCGTCTAATTTCCCGCTGATGTCGGTGGTTATTGCTGGTACATTGTGAAGAAATTGAAAAATATTTTTTTTAAGTATGACCAAAGAATCAATCGTTTCTTCCAATCTTTTCTGTGTTGGATCTTTTTTAACGAGATGATTTTCTAAAATTTGATCAATGGATTGAATTTCGAAATTCAATCGGGATTTTAAGTGAGCTAAACGGAAGTTAGTATGTAAAATTAGTGAAGTTTGTTTGGATCGATGATTAATCGAGAAATTAGAAAATTCAAATCTGCTCAGTTCATTTTGTTCTGGAAATAATACCGCATTGGATACTCGAAGACTGTTAATGAGAAAGAGAGGTTTATCGAGAGGCCAAGTCGACTGAAATGACACTAAAAGGTCATCTAAATCTATAATTACCCTCTCTTTGTGTAGAAGCCGCAATTTACCAAAATCAACTCTGGACATTCCTATTATCCGGAGATTGTTAATTTCAATAGCCAATTCTTGAGGGAGTAGTGAATTGGCCCAAACCTCAACTAACTTTGCGGGTACTGGAATTCTAAGATTGCTTACCGAAAAATAAAATAGTTGAGAAAGAAAGGTTATAAAAAGAAGTAAGCGGATTTTGTTTCCTACTTTGGAAAGGGATAAATAAGAGTGAATTGGCTTCATAGAGAAGCTTCCAAATTAGGGGGTAATTCTTTCTGGTTGTAATTCTTTGGCCAATTCATCTATGACAAAAATTGGAAGGTTGCAAACCAATCCAAGTTCCTCAGAACCGGCATACCATTTTGTCCCACCCATCCGCTCGGTGAGATGAAAGGCAATATTTCCTGCACTGTTATCTTCAGAACTTCCGAAGCTGATGGAATATTTCCATGGTAGCCAATCACCGTCTACCCAAACTCCCTCGTCATTGTATGAAAGATCTACGAAAAAATCAGCTTTGAAGCCAAGAAGTCTTGCAAAGGATTCCCCATTGGATTCAAAAGATATGGTGGCTAATATTTTTTCATCTGCCACAGATTTAAGAATTATTTGATCGCATTGAAATTGCTCAGGTAAAAGCATCCGATCTTTATAATCAATAGCATGGGTTGAAAGTAAATTGCTCCAGTCTGAATTGACTAAACAAATTAAAGCCTGCTCGGTAACGTATGTACTCCAAAGCGAGCTTTCTGTGTTTGTTTTACTGATAAAAATGTTCTTACGCGTACTATCATCGAGCTCAATCTCCAACCGAAGAGAGGGTGTCTCAAAACCCTGCATCTGCAAATCGGATGGCTCGGGATTAAACTGAATAAAATCAGTTACTTCTATGGTATTTAGCTCACTAATTAATTGTCGTATAAGTTCATTGTCAGACCTGAATGAAAATATATCGGTGCCATTATCTTCCAAGCCAATCCAATTGTCATTCATATTTTTTCGAAGAGTGAGTGTGGAATTATACTCCGTTATTTTGATGCGGTTCACCTGTTCTAACTCGAGAGAAAAAAGCCGTTTTTGTCTGAGCTTAATCTCGAGTTCCCTGAAGTTTTCTAAAAATTCTTCAGCCACATAGAAAGATTGTTCCATGTGCTTATTATGTGTTGATTTTACCAACAATTTAGGGACCTCGGTAGCAGAAGTATGGTGAAATAAAAGAGAGAGAGTCTTGCCCATAGATCGGACATTCATTTCCAAGACTTCGGACATATTTTCATCTAATTTTGTACCAGCAAATCCAACCAACTTTTCAGAGGTAAGTTTATGCAGTAAGGCCATTACCTCATCCCCATTAGCTGAGCTGTTTGAAGGATGTGCAAAAAACCATTCTTCATTAGATTTGCGAAGAGATGCACTTAATTGTTTATCATCTCCTTTATTTTCCAGAATGTTAAATTCATCAATTGCGTAGAGAGGTAAATTGAAAAAAGTAAGTTCCGCCCACTCATTGAGGGGGCGATTAACCAAATTCTCTATTTGTCTAGGACCGTGAAGGATGACTTTCATTTCCTCATTGCTAAAGAGCAAAAAGCGACCCGTTTGATCCCTCGTCAATGAGCCAATTGTAATTGTAATTTCTGAATTTGCACTAAGGAGATGAAGGGATGATGAATTTTCGTCAAATCCATAGTCAGCGGGTATTTCGCCCCTGCTTTCAAGTTCTTCTAAGTAACAAATAAATGTGGCTTCTAGATGAGACATTTTAGAAACTAAGTCTGCCATGGAAATAGGCTCAGCAGGCCATGATATAGGTTCTTTAATTTGCCAATCGACTCTATCTTTCTTTAGGATTATTTTTTGACTTGCGGATGGTTGAAGAAATTCAACTTGGGTCATCTTAGAAACCATTTCGGAAAGTTCAGAATTGAAATTTGTGCTCGTTTCATTGTCATCATCTAAATTAAGGACAATGAAGATGGCCAAGAAGACATTGGCCGCTAGTAGGAGAAAAGTGCGATTTTTTATCATATTCTCAAAGTTCTTTTCTTAACCAACTCACAAAAATACCTAAAACTAAGACCATGGCAGGTACTGAAGCGAAATAATAAAAAACATGATCAAATTCCTCGCTTGAGATCGAAATACTGTAGGATTGAAGAATTCTCGGTGGGATTTCGAGCATTTCATTTTTTTCATCCATCCAATAAATTATATTTCGAGCAAGTGCTTGGTTTCCAGCACCTGACCTTAGTTTTTCATTAGATAATATTTCGGATGATCCAAGAACCATTAGTTTTCCTGCGGTTGATAATCCTTCTCTGGAAGAATTTCGGGGGTTGGGTATAGATACTGCAAGGACAGGAACTGGTCCAGCTAGGTCTAGCAGGGGATTTTTTTCTGGCGGAATGTTTCTTTCGGTCCAACTGGATAAGGCCCAAGATTCCCGCGATGAAAAGATTAGTTCTTCGCCAATAAATGCTGGGTTTGCACTATGTTCAATTTCTACTGGTCGACATCTACCGGCAAGAATGGAAAAACCTTCGTTGATTAAATTTTTAACGAGCGGGTGAGAACTCTCACTCTCGTAGGTTCTCAAAAAATAAGAACCGGAAAACAAATCAAAGTTTTCTCTCTTGGGGTCATATATAAGCATGTCGTGACATCGCAGGCCCCATTCTTTGAGAATCGGTCTTAATCCTAATGCTGGCCGATCAGTAATCGAAATCTCTTCAACTGGATCAAGTGCAATGACTAAACTCCCCCCATCTTGGTTTAAGAAATTTCGTATCATTGAAATTTCTTTATCTTGAAAAATTGCTTTTGGGCCCGAGACAATGAGTCCGATTGCATCATCTGGCATTCTATCTATTGTACCAATATCCAAAGTGGAGACAGCGATGTTACGATCCTCGATTAAACTCCTGAGTACGGAATTTCCGTTGCTAGGATCCAGGTCCTCGGGGCTAGCTTCACCATGTCCTCGAGTGAAGTAAATCACTTTGTTCGTTTTGGAAGGAACAGAGAGTTCGAGGATAGATTTTACAAGCGTTTCTTCCCCTCTAAATTTACCTGGCTCCAGAATACCATTTTTCACTTCCTTCCAATCTGAGTAAAAACCAGCCTCCCAAATTGCTTGCCGAGCAAGAGATTCTGCAGATCGGAAAGCTTGGGTTGCATTGTAGGGATTTATCGCGGTTTCCTCCTTATAGCGAAATATGACCCGGGCTCCATTGTGAGGAGAGGCGGCGATCAGCAAATTTGGCTGCGTAATCCTGTAGCGGTTGAGAATATCATCATCCTTTTTAGGAGAATAGATGTCAACCCGGTGCACTCTAATCGGGAAGGGTGTTTCAGCCCTGACTAATGCATCGGTTAATAACTCAAGATCGTGTATGAATCTTTGCATAATTTTGGGCATTTGGGAATTTTCAGGTATGGTAACAATCAAATCTACCTCTTGTTCCATTTGATTCAAAAGAGCCAAGCTTTCCCTCGATAAGCTGAATTTTTTATCAGGACTTAAGTCTAACTGTTCATCGATTTGAGAAATGAGAAAATTAAGCCCTAAAGAGAAAGAAAACAAAAGGATAACCACTACCCAGATATCAAGTCTACGATTTCTCTTAGCGTGTTTAAAATCCATCATTTAATGCTTTAATCTTTCTATGCGTAAAGAAGCTAAGCTTAAAAATAAGAAAGCAAGAACTGCTTGATGAAATAAAGTTGCAAAATCAATAATACCGACTGCGAAATGTTGGGCTTTGGTTAAGCCTTGGCTTAAGGAACCAAGGCATATCTCAGTAAATTCCCTCAATCCAGAAGGATTGGAAAAATTCCTATATTCACCAAAGGAAAAAGCCATAACTGCTAAATACAGAGTAAGTAGGGTAAAGGTAAGCATTCCGGCAACCATTTGGTTTTTGGTCAATGAACTTGCGAAAATTCCGACCGCGGTAAAGCTTGAACCAAAAGCAGTAAGGAAAATAAGTCCACCTGCCCAATGCTCAAATTGATTAAAGCCCAAACTTATGGCTTGTTCCGGAAAACCGTACCATAACAGCAAAGGAAAGCATAAGGCGAGCATGCTTATAATGAGAAAGAAAAAGAGGGATGCAGTCCATTTACCTAGAACCAACCCGAAAGCTCCAACGGGGGCAGACATAAGGGTTTCAAGGGTGCCAAGTCTCCTTTCTTCTGAAAAGGATCTCATGGTTAGAAAGGGAACCAATGCAGGGGCTCCGAAGGTTAAGCCTAGGATTAATGAGGAAAGAGGAGGAAGTATCCAGTCCGTTCTGGCAAAACCCTCGATAAAAAAACGAAACCCTATACCCAGTAATGAGAGAAAGTAAAAGCTGGCAATATAAGTTGCAGGTGAAATAAAGAGACTGAATAACTCGTGCCTTAAGATATTTAGGTAGCCACTCATTAAATTGGAGGTGCAACTTTACTTGGTGAGGGATTAACAAATCTTTTTCTTCTGCCCAGTAAGTCCTGTTTCTGCCAATTCTTTTTGGTTGCCCTTAAAAAGATGGTTTCTAAATCGGGTCGTGAAATTTGGAATTCTGAAATACTGAGTTCAATATTTTGAACTAATGTACGTAATATTTCTTCCGCTTTGCTTTCTCCAAGTGCGGTTGAAAAAGTATATCTATTCTTATGCGAAATTTCTACTGGATCATCATGAAGAAATCCACAGTCCGGATCAATTTGTCGGATTGCTCGATGCAAATCTATTCTGCTTGCAGATGATACCACTTCAAAAACTGTTTGGTTGATAAATATTTTTTGTAAATCATGCATGGTACCTTCTGCTACGATCTGGCCGTGGCTAAGTATGATCATACGGTCGCAACAAGCTTCCACTTCAGAAAGAATGTGGCTTGAAAGTAAAAAAGAAACTTCCCCCCTCAATCTTTCCATCATTTTTCTTGTGATGGCGGACTGTCTAGGATCGAGTCCAATAGTTGGCTCATCCAATATTACTAATCTTGGTTCTGCAAGTAATGCATCTGCAATGCCTACGCGTTGCCTAAATCCTTTCGAAAGATTGCCAATTTTCCTTTCTGCCGTCCTCCTTTCTAAATCACATGCATCCAAAACTAATCTTATTCTTTCACGCTTACGACTACCCTCTAGACCCTTGAGGTTTGAACGAAAATTCAAGTACTCCACTACACGAAGATCTTCGGGTAAAGGATTATTTTCTGCGAGAAAACCTATGTGTTTACGGACTTCACCTTCCTCCTCGGCTAAATCCACTCCGCATACTTTGGCTTCGCCAGAATCTGCGGGAATAAGTCCAGAAAGTATTCGCAAGGTGGTACTTTTACCTGCTCCATTTGGTCCAAGAAATCCAACAATTTCTCCTTTGGCTATGGAGAAACTGATCCCCTTAAGGGCTTGAACTAATCCATACCTTTTGCGCAGATTGATAACTTCAACAATAGGTAAGGGTTTTGTTTCGGCACTCATTTATAGTTCAGAGATTGTTGATCAAAGTAAGCTAAGGCAAGTCCTTCCAGTGTTAATGAAGGGTCTAAAATTGCACATTCCATTGAAAAGTTTTTTGCCTCACCACCAGTCTGGACAACCGAGGCTATAGATTCCCCATTATTTACAAGTTCCTGGGAAAGTGACCGAAGTACGCCTTCAAGCATGGGTACATAACCATGGCGTATTCCACTCAACATGGCCAATTCCGTACTTTTTCCTATGGCCTTTATTGTAGGATCGTTGTGGTTTAGACTTAACTGAGGAAGTAGGGCGGTTCGGTTGCTCAAATAATCGAGCATGCCTTGTGGTCCCGGTACAATAACACCACCAAGGTAACCGCCTTTTTTAGAAACAACATCAAAGGTAGTTGCTGTTCCGAGATCAATTACAATGGCAGGAAGGGGGTACCTTTTGTAGACGGTGTAGGAGTTAGCAATTCTATCTGCTCCAATTTCACGGGGAAATGGATAGGTGATCGGAAGCAAAGATTGAGTTGTTGCATTTAAACAAAAGGGCTTTTCATAACTTTTGGATGCAAGAACAGAATTTAGAGACTTCTCGGCATCCGGAACAACTGAGCAATAACCAATTTTACTTTTGTGATCCCAGACATCTATCCACTCTTGAGCGGCAATTAAAAAATCCCGAGTTTGAATGCTTCGCTGTTGTTGAATTTTGTTATCCGACCAAATTCCACCACGGCATGTCGTATTTCCCAAATCTAGGCAAAGCAGAGCGTTTTTTTCATTCATCGCATTAGACTGACTTCACCAGCATGGGCAATTTTTTGCCTTCCATTTTTTAATTTCACAATCAGACCACCCGTTTCATCTATGCCATGAGCACTTCCTGAAAAAACATCTTTGCCACTTTGAATACTTACTTTTTTCCCTTTTAAGAAATCCATTTCTTTCCAATCTTTCTGCAGTTGATCTCCGGTATCCTCAAGCAAACATTCTTGGCAAGATTTCATACAAACCTTGATGAGTTTGGCCGCAATTTCGTGGATTCTCCATTCAGTGCCTGAAAGATCTTTCAAGGAAGTGGAGTTTGCTCGAATTTCTTTGGGAAAATTTTCACTAGAAGAATTTATATTCAATCCAATTCCAAAAACCATAGATCTCACTTGATCGCAATCAATGGAAGCTTCTGTGAGCATACCTCCTACTTTCTTTCGACCACTGACCAAATCATTTGGCCATTTGACCATTAGAGAATCAATTCCCGTAAGATCTTTCAAGAATTTTGCAATGGTGACTCCTTGCCAAAGGGTAAAGGTTCTGAGCTTTACCAATGCTACATCAGGACGAAGTCCTATACTTAAGTAAAGATTGCCACCTTTGGGGCTATACCATGTTCTGCCCATTCTGCCGCGTCCAGATTGTTGATGTTGACTAATCACGGCAAAAGGAGCTTTTTCTCCACTTGCAAGCAGTCTCTCGGCTTCTGAATTTGTGCTATCTGTACTCTCGAGAAGGTGAACTGGATAATTGATGTTACATTCTTTAAACCAGGCATCCAATAAAGGACGAACTAACAGATCAGGTTCGCCAGCCAAGCGGTATCCTCGATTTTGGCTTGCCTCAATCGAGAGACCAGATTTACGGAGTTTATCCACTCTAGCCCAGACCCCGACTCTGGACATTTTTAACCTATCTGCTAAGTGATTGCCAGAAACATAATGCGGGGTCGCTTGAAGGAGAGAACTCAATACAAAAGTATCTGGATTCATCTTTGTAATTGAAGACTTCTTTTTTACCTTCGGTTGGTAATGCTTCTTTTTACCTTTGGGATACTTGGCCATTCTCTAATCAATCCAATCCAGTCCAATATCTACCCATTGTGCCGAATGTACGGGAGCACCCGTAGAAATAAAATGGGGTTTGGCTTTAGCATATACCGATAAATTACTTTTATTTATTCCTCCACTTGCTTCGATCACTATCCGGTTCTGGTTAATTTCAACAGCCCGAGTAATTTCAGTTGGACTAAAATTATCAAGCAGCACAGCATCCACTTTTCCTTCAATAGCTGCTTCGAGGTAGCTTAGTTCATCGAGTTCCAATTCAACTAATCTTCCGCTCGATCTGTGCGTTACATCGGTAAGAAAGGAGCGAAGTGAATTTTTATCTTTTACTTTTGCCGCAGCGAGGTGGTTGTCCTTAATTAGGACGCGGTCAAAAAGGCCCATTCTATGATTAAATGAACCCCCACAAGTGGTGGCAAATTTCTCAAATATTCGAAGTCCGGGAGTCGTTTTACGCGTATCCAATAATTCAACTCCTTCTTGTTCAAGAATAGAGACGAAAGAAGCAGCTTCGGTTGCAACTCCGCATAACCTTTGTATAAAATTAAGCAATGTTCTTTCAATAGCCAAGATTTGAGGGACCGCCCCCTTCAGCGTTCCGATCAAATCTCCCGCTTGGCAAAAATGACCATCAGATAAAAGAGGAAGGAATTCCACCTCATCACAGGAAAATATTGGCAGCAATAAATCCGCCAACTTTACCCCGCACAGGACAAAAGGTTCCCGAGCAACCAATTGTGCACTGCCATTTCCACGGAGTCCACAGACCGAGGTTGTTAGGTCATTACGCCAGACCGGATGGTCTGATGTATTTCCCAAGTCTTCCTCTACACAAGTTTGTAGGAGTGAGTGGTAAAGACCAGCAGACTGTTTAATTTCGCACCATGATATTTTTTGGCGAAATTCATCAATGCGGGCAGGGGAGGTGGTCACGAAGCAACCGATAATTCAAAAGTTGTTGATTCCAACAATACTTTTGATGAAGGGAGGTCTGAGATGATTTCGCCAGGATCTGGACCAATTCCAATGAAGCGAATCTCGGGCAACTTTTGATCCTTCCATCCATTTGGGTAAGCAACCTCAATGATACTGGCAAGCATGGCTACTATGTAACTTTTTGCCTCTAATGGCAAATGGTCAAAAGATTTCAATCCCCCTAGATCTTCGGTCCAACCAGGAAGGATTTGATAAATGGGTTCAAGCTGTTGCCTTAAGGATTCGTTGCGAGGAACGGATTTGGTCACTGTACCATCGGGTTGCTTGTAAGCAGTGCAAATTTTAAGTTCAGAGGGAACTGAATTATCCAAAGTTAGGGCATCAAGCTTGTTGATTACAATTTGGTCAAAACCACCGTATCTTAATGCGTTTCCTTTTTCCACTGCATCGAACCAACCCACCATTCTTTGCCTGCCAGTTGAAGTGCCAAACTCTAATTTCGCTAATTTTTTACCCCATGGATCGCTCAGGTGATCGATTTTCGTAAGAAAATGATGGGTGCCCACTTTTGTATCATAAGCCTTACAACATCCAATTTGAGTGACTGCTTGTAAGGGAATGCCTCCGGAGTTGAACAACTCTGCACTGGTTGTATGGGAGGCAGTTACATTAGGGGTGAACCCGTGCCTTTTGTCTAGCCAGAAGGCTTGCCCAAATTCAGCAACCACCAATTTTTTTTCTTGGGCTGAGTGAATGAGAAAATCCCTACCATCTTTGATGCAGTTTACCAATTCCTTTCCTGCAATCCAGTAAACTTCAATTAATGCATCAAGATTTAGTGTAAAAGGCTCATCGCCTTTAAACCTATTAAAATCAAATTCATCGGCAGAAAATATGCCATCTTCAATAGATGTCTTGTTTGCCCGGGTTTCAGCAATACTCAGTGTATCAAAAAACTCACCCCAAGAAGATTTATCAACTTTACATACCCAACGGATTGTATCGATTGCCCGTTGACAACGTTGCTCGAGAGCCAAAGCAAACTGCTGTTTGTTTTCATGAAAGCATTGGTAAAAAATTTGCCATTGTCCTGTTTCATCACCATAAGCCGGACTGATCCCCCGACCAGTAGAACCCCTGCTTTCCATACCAAGTTGATTAACTCGGTAATTCTCCCAAGCTAAGTCGAGTAATCGGTGGCTCAGATCACTTAATTGACATTTTTGATCGATGAGCAATCGGCTCATTACTTTTATTCCCCTTGCTTCAAGGGGCTTAGCTTCCCAAATGAATTTACGGGGATCCGCTACTACTCCAGATCCGATCAATAGTGTCTCGACATCGGGATCGCCCACCCCGGAAGGTAGTAAATTAAGTTTGAGTCCGGCAGCAGTATGACCGGCATTTGCTCCTCCGTTTACTTTCATCACACCGGCAGCGGGTCGGCCTTGTGTATGTTTTTCATTTTCCAGAATTTCGTGGACAACTCGACCTTTGCCCTCGTCGCCCATACTTATCCCAGTAACGGAAACCAATGAAGATTGAAACTTTTGTTCGATAATAGACATCTTTTGAGAGAAGAGATTAAGATCTTTTAAGGTCACTTCGCTTTATTTCGACCACATCGTGAGGAGCAGACTCCCTTTGACCAGCAGGAGTAACCCGAATAAAGCGTGCATTCTGAGAAAGAGTAGATAAATCAGTTGCACCAAGATACCCCATACCCGCTCTTACCCCACCGGCTAGGTTTTCTAAAACTTCCCGAAGAGAACCAGATACTTCCTTCAGAGCCTCTATACCTTCAGCTGCACTTTTACCCCGTAAATCTTTTTTGCTATGTCCGTACCGTGCTGCGGATCCTTCTCGCATTGCTTCCAAGCTGCCCATCCCGCGGTATTGTTTGTAATATTTCCCTTCTATCTCGATGATAGCACCCGGTGCTTCTTTGCAACCGGCAAGAAGCCCACCGCATATTACACCTTCCGCAAGGGTCAATGCCTTGACAATATCGCCGGATTTATTGATTCCTCCATCCGCCAGCAAGGTAACATCTGCTTTTTTCTTGGCTTGAGCAGCAGCATATAGGGCGGTCATTTGGGGAATTCCAACACCAGCAACAATTCGGGTTGTGCAAATGGAACCCGGGCCCTGACCAATTTTGATAATATTTGCACCTGCATCACCAAGGAATTCTACACCGTCTCCAGTGGTTACATTACCTGCCATGATGGGTAACTCGGGAAATGCTTTGCGAAGTGCTTTTACCGCATCTCCCACTCCCTTTGTGTATCCATGAGCAGTTGATACAGCTACCAAGTTTAAGCCTTGGTCAAGCATCTCTCCCACATGATCGATCAGAGAGTCTCTTTTAATGTTTCCCTCATCATCGCGGGGAACAGATACGGCAGCCCCACAAAGCAATCGGAAATTTGAGTCTCTTGATGGTTTTAGGTGATCGCTGGATTCATCTATGATTCGTTCGATATCGCTCAAGGTGTAGAGTCCTTTCATTCTATCCTCTTCATCGACAACCAATAACTTATGAATCCCCATATGCTTACTGAAAAATGTATCTGCTGTGGCAATTGGATCATCTCCAACTTCCGATTCTCGAATCGCAAAAACTTTCTCCCGAGAGAGCATTCCTTCGGTTACTTTACGGTCACTGTATCTTTCCTTAACCACTCTACCGGGAAGGAGTCCGAGTAATCTGCCTACTTCATCGACAATCGGAAATGTTCTAAATTGAAAATTTTTCTCCTCGATGGTGGTCAATACATCCCCAATCAATTTATCTGCAGTAAAGCAAATTGGATCCTGAATTAATCCATGTACATGATGTTTTACACGAGTCACTTCTTTAACTTGCTGGCGCTGACTCATGTTGTAATGAACTAGCCCCAAACCGCCGTTTAAAGCCATTCCGATAGCCATATCTGCTTCGGTCACTGTATCCATATCTGAGGATACCATAGGGAGGCTTAGATGTATGGATTCGCAGAGTTTTGTATCTAATTTTACCTGACTGGGGAGTACTTCCGAATATTGGGTGACCAAGGAAACATCATCAAATGTCAGCCCGTTGGGTAAAGAACGGGAGAAAAACTCATTCGCTTCGAGGAATAACTCGTTATCCATGATTGGTGCTTTCGTTGTCCATCGACTATGTTTTATATGATCTAAACCGCTACTATTCTCAAGGATATTAAATGAAACACCAAAGAAGATACTTTCTTTTTCG
>OMJS01000024.1 GCA_900299365.1 Opitutales bacterium | reverse complement strand
GATGGTTCTCCACTAAGTGATGAGGATGTTGCTCTCAGTCATAATCGTAAGATTCATTTGCTGGCGATCGATCCAAGCCTTGAGGATTATCAACACCTTCACCCCGTGCCCGATCCATTATTTAAAGGTATATGGAGGTTTACTCTCACTCCTAAAAAAGCTGGAAAATATCGGGTATATCTTGATTTAATTCCCTTGAGAAGTCCCCGCCGGGTATTGCTGGGAGCTTCCTTCAATGTTCCTGGTCATATCAATGTTCCATCTCCGAGATCGGATGGGTATATAATAACCAAAAATAATCGGATATTTATGTTGGAAGCAGTCGAGAATGATGAATCAATTTCCGAGATGCAGCTTAAATTTTCTGCCCTTGATGAAAAGGGTAATCACCTACCCCTGAGACCTGTGATGGGTGCCTTTGCCCATTTGGTCGCCTTCGAACCTGATACGGATGGTTTTGCTCATTTGCATCCTCTGGAATATGAACCCCCAAAATCAAAAGAAGATATTAGACAGGGCCCACTGACTTTTAGTTTTAAATCGCCTAAATCGGGGATTTATCGGCTTTGGGCACAAATCAAAGTGGGAGAAGATGAGGAGGAGAGCTTTTTGCCTTTTGATATAAGGATATAACCTTTACCTTCCATCTTTTACTCGTATCCATCTTCTTAACAAAAAATCATTGTTCTCTTCGAGGGTCTCCACTGGCTCAAATGCCGATTCGTATTCAGGGAAAAAGGCATCTCCATCCGAAACTTTTTGTTTAACTTCAGTGAGAAAAAGCTCATGGCAAAGAGGTAAGGCTAATGAATAGATCTCCCCACCTCCTATGATAAAAAGATTTTGTTTGGGCAAAAGATGCTCCTTTATTTCGTCAAGAGATCGAAAAACCTTCATTTCTTTTTCGGACTGAGCACTCCTGCTAAGAACCCAATTTTCTCTGCCAGGAAGTGCACCAGGTAGAGACTCCCAGGTTTTTCTACCCATTAGCAAAGTGTGGCCGAGAGTGATTTTCTTGAACCATTTTAAATCACCAGGCAGTCGCCAGGGAAGGTCGCCATTCCGACCAATAACTCTATCCTCTGCAATCGCTACAATTGCTTTGTACGGATGTAATTGGTTCACACTGCAATGGGTGCCTTGATGGCAGGGTGGGGGTCGTAATCGATCAGTTCAAAATCTTCGAAGCGAAAATCAGTAATTTCATTCTGGTCCCCATGTATGAGCATGGTAGGTTTTGGGCGAGGTGTGCGGGATAACTGCAGATCAGCTTGTTCGCGGTGATTTGCGTAGAGATGCAAGTCGCCGAAGGTGTGGACAAACTCGTGTGCTTGCAATCCGCATATTTTAGCGATCATCATAGTCAAGAGTGCATAGGAGGCGATATTAAAAGGAACACCCAAAAAGAGGTCGGCACTTCGTTGATAAAGCTGGCAACTAAGTTTACCGTCGGCAACATAGAATTGAAATAATGCATGGCATGGAGGAAGTGCCATAAGGTGCAGTTCTCCCGGGTTCCAGGCACAGACCAAATGTCTCCGGCTATCTGGGTTCTGCCGGATAGTCCGGATGACCTCCTCTATTTGATTGATCGAACCACTCCCGTCAGACTTTTTCCAATCTGTCCACTGGGCACCGTATACCCGTCCGAGGTCTCCGTTGTCATCTGCCCACTCGTCCCAGATACTTACTTTGTTGTCTTGCAGATACTTTACATTGGTGTCTCCGTTTAAAAACCAAAGCAATTCGTGGATTATGGAGCGAAGGTGCAATTTCTTGGTAGTTAGCAGAGGGAAACCATCGTGCAGGGAGAACCTTACTTGTTCTCCGAAAACCGACCATGTGCCCGTGCCCGTACGGTCATCGCGATAAACACCGTGGTCAATAATCCGCTGAAGCATGGAAAGATAAGTCTTCATCTCTGAGTTGGGATCATCCTTGAATGAAAGTGGTTAAATGCATATGTTTTTATTTATGAGCTGTTGCGGAAAGTCGAGGATATCCTTTGTTGTTGGGTTATTGTTGGTTTTCGGGTCAGGTCATGTGCTGGGTCAACAAAAAGCGAATGATTTCACCAAGCGTGTGGGTATATTCGATGGTAAATTGAGCTCACTTAGTGGAAGGGTATCAAATTTTAATAGGCTAAGTCCTTCATCTTCCCGCCGAATTTCTGTTGAGGAATGGCCTGCCCATTTTTCCCCATTTGGGGGTAAACGTTTTCCCATGGGAAAGGCGAAAGTTTGGGGCAAAGAAAGAGTTCCATCCTCTAGAATTGAAATCAAGACACCCCTTAATGATCAAATTGCAGATGAAAATTTTAAGCGGGCAACAAATGAAAATCTTTCCAAGCGTGACCCTGCCGCAAATGCAGTAGAATTTCGTGATGCTTATTATGCCCAACTTAACGATCGGGTGGATGAATGGATGGATAAGGTCAATAACATGTCTCTACGTGATATTAACCGTTATCAATTTCGTAGAGATCGCCCGAAGGAGCCAGGCTTCCCGGTGCAACGAGCAGGTGCGTCAGGAAAAGCAGATGCCAGACGGGAGTCCACAGTTCGAGGTAGCGGCTTACCAACTACAGGTTTGAGAAGTGTACCATCTGAACAAGGGTACTGGATGGGTCCAAGAAAGATTAAATCTAGCCGATCATCCTCAACTTTAAGCCCAAGTTCGCAAAACAAAGAAAAGTCCTCTGTTATTCAATCATCCTCTCAAAGTGGCAATTTTAAAGCGTCACCTAGGCCCATCCTTGGTCCAAAGACCATAAGAGTAGAGGTTGGTACTTCCGAGTGATTCACGCTTGCCACAAGCCAGCAGTTTATTACTTTTAGAACCTTTAATTTTATATACGGACGGCTAGCTCAGTTGGTTAGAGCGACTGGTTTACACCCAGTAGGTCACAGGTTCGAGTCCTGTGCCGTCCACCATCACTCCTTTTGCTCACAAATTCTATGCGTCACGTCATTTCCGTCCTAGTTGAAAACAAATTCGGGGTTCTTGCCCGGATTGCCGGTCTATTCAGTGGTCGTGGTTTTAACATAGATACCCTCAATGTTGCCCCAACTCATTCGGATGGGCGTTCTCGAATTACTGCCACCTTGAATGGTGATGAAAAGGCCCTCGATCAATGTATCAAGCAATTGGATAAATTAGTGGATGTGATTCAAGTAGAAAACTACCATGGGGATGAGGCTGTGGGAAGAGAGTTGGTTTTGTTAAAGGTTGATGCAGATTCCAAAACTCGTCCTGAAATTACCCAGATTTGCGATGTTTTCAGAGGTAAAATTATTGATGTCGCTCCCTCCAGCCTGATTATCGAAGCGACTGGTAATGAAAACAAAATAAAAGCTTTTCTGAAGCTGCTCGAATCCTTTGGCGTAACTGAACTTGCCCGAACCGGTGTGGTCTCTCTACGTCGTGGATTGAGCGAAGAATAATTTTAAATTGGAAACAATAAACCTGGTAACCCCAAAATAAGCACAATGCCTGCGAAAGTATATACGCACAAAGAGGCGAAAATCACTCCTCTGAAAAAGAAAACGCTCGCCGTTATCGGATACGGCTCCCAAGGACATGCCCATGCTCTTAATCTAAAAGAAAGTGGATTGAATGTAATTATTGGCCTGTACAAAGGTAGTAAATCTATCCGAGTGGCAAAACGTCAGGGATTTGAAGTTTTTGAAGTAGCCGAGGCGGTGCAAAAAGCGGATGTCATTATGATTGGTGTCCCTGACATGAAACAGGCAGAGGTATATGAGTCCGAGATTAAACCAAATCTATCAAAGGGGAAAACCCTTCTTTTTACTCACGGGTTTGCCATCCACTTTGGATTGATCAAACCTCCCCGCGGTGTAAGCGTAATTATGGTTGCTCCCAAGGGGCCCGGTCACTTGGTGCGTTCCCAGTTTAAGGAAGGCAAAGGTGTACCCGCATTATTTGCGGTATTGAAAGGATCCTCCAAAGATTCCAAAAAGATTGCCCTCGCGTGGGCTGCCGGAGTGGGGGGTGCCCGAGCTGGTATTCTTGAGACTACATTTAAAGAGGAGACGGAAACGGATTTGTTTGGTGAGCAGGCAGTTCTTTGTGGTGGTGCATCTGCACTTGTTCAGGCTGGCTTTGAAACACTTGTTGAAGCGGGTTATGCTCCGGAGATGGCCTATTTTGAATGCTTGCACGAACTTAAATTGATTGTTGATCTGATGATTGAATCTGGCGTTGCAGGCATGAGATTCTCGGTCTCGGAAACTGCAAAATACGGTGATATTACCCGTGGTCCAAGAGTAATTAACGGCAATGTCAAAAAATCGATGAAGTCCATCCTTAAAGAAATCCAAAACGGTAAGTTTGCCAAAGAGTGGATCAAGGAGCATCAAGCAGGACTTCCAAATTACAACAAATTGCTAGAAGATGGAGAAAAGCATCCTATTGAAGTAACAGGGCGCAGTCTTCGTGCAGTGATGCCTTGGATACCCAAGAAAAATATTAAAGGAGCACAAGCTTCCTATTCCTAAAGGTTTTCCAAAAGCGTTGGGTTTAACCAGTTTCACCCAACAGAGGATTACCCTGCTTTTTCTGCGTATTTAGAATGGCTAGCAAAACTGTTGTTCTGGCTACTAGGCGCAGTCCACTTGCGATGTGTCAGTCTAAAATGGTTGCCAAAAGCATAGAGGAGAAGCTTGGATGTGCGGTAGAAATGTTACCCTTGGTTACTACGGGTGATCAGCAGTCCCAATGGTCTCTGGAAAAGTCCGGAGGGAAGGGACTATTCACCAAGGAATTAGAGCTCGCCCTGCTTGATGGCCGGGCGGATTTGGCAGTTCATAGTGCTAAGGATATGCCTACGGAAATGCCTGTAGGTTTGGACCTTGTTGCTTTTCTTCCTCGGGAAAATCCGGCTGATATTTTAGTCATTAAAGAAGGAGTTATTAAACCCGCTATTATTGCGACTGGAAGTCCACGGAGGAGAGCACAGGCAACCCGCTTATTTCCTGAAGCAAAATGGATTGAATTTCGTGGAAATGTACAAACAAGGTTAGAAAAAATTGCCAATGGGATGGAGGCGGACGCAACCCTTTTGGCAGCAGCAGGATTGAAAAGGTTGAACATTTCCCAATTTCCAGGCCTTAGGTTTCGCCCATTAGAGCTAAGCGAAATGGTGCCCGCTCCCGGGCAGGGAGCGATTGCGATTCAAGCAAGAATAGAAGATAAAAAATGGTTGAGAAAATTAACCGATATTGGAACAGAAAAAGCGGTAATGGTTGAACGGGCCGTGCTTACTGCATTTGGGGGAGGATGTCAGGTTGCCCTTGGGGCAAATTATTCAGATATTGAGGGAAGGTTGTATTTTTTTCATGAGAAATGTGGCATAAAAAGTTTGAATATTGCAGGGAAAGAACAATCGGATTGGATGAATGAATTAACTGGATGGACAAAGAACAACTAACGAAAGGAACCGTATACCTAGTTGGGGCGGGCCCTGGTGACCCCGGTCTTCTTACCTTGAGGACCCGTTCACTAATTGAAAATTGTGATGTCCTCATTTTTGACAATTTGGCAAACCGCAGGTTGCACGATTGGGCACCACTAGAATGTGAACGAATTGATGTTGGTAAAAGTCCTGGTAGGCATACTATGGAACAATCCGAAATTGGAAAGTTACTTGTGTCAAAAGCCAAAGAAGGCTTGCGAGTGGTTCGTTTAAAGGGTGGTGACCCTTTTGTTTTTGGCCGATGTGCCGAAGAAATGCTGGCCCTGGATGAAGCCAGAATTTCTTACGAAGTAGTACCAGGAGTTACTGCTGCTCTGGCCTGTGCGGCCTATGCGGGCATACCCTTGTCTCATCGGAATTTTGGGTCTTCTATTTCTTTTCTTACCGGGCATGAGGATGTGGCCAAAGAATCCTTGCGGGTTGATTTTGCTAAATTTTCAGAAGTTGGTGGAACTCTCTGTATTTACATGGGGATGAGCAAACTAGATGAAATTGT
>OMJS01000023.1 GCA_900299365.1 Opitutales bacterium | reverse complement strand
TAAGGCAAAGCCTTTTTCTTTAGAAGGCCTCGATTCTTGGAAAGTATTCATTTTGCACCGAGTCATGAACTTACCCTAAACTGATCCCAAAATCATTATTTGGGCAACTGAATTTGTGAAAAGAATTTCTTTAAATCAGTGACCAAATGAACCTGAAATATGAGCCGGAGATTTTATAATTAACGGGAAGGAATTGCGAGGATTTCTTCCTCGGATGGCCAATATTTTTCAATCTCTTCAATCGATGGGATTTCTCGGGGACGAACCAAGCGAAAACCAACAAATAGAGCATCAGTATGATACCAAACACTTTTGGGAATTTGTGGATCTTGTTGTTTCCATGATTCCTCCGAAGCCATTCGGGCGGAAGAACGGTGATTTTTCGGTCCATCATCCCAAGACCCCCCCTTGACCACCCGGGGATAAAGAGATGTCGGAGTAACCAGAGGGTTTACTCTTTTTTCCGCAGGGGATGTGTTCGGTGGTGGGGCAAATTGATCGAGTGTCCACTCCCATACATTCCCATGCATATCAAACAAACCAAATGGGTTAGCCGGTTTTTGTCCAACTGGTTGGTATTGGAAGAAACTATTTTTCAGGTGCCAAGAATATTCAGGTAGTTGTTCTGGATCATCACCAAAATAGTAAGCGGTTTTTGTTCCCGCTTTACAGGCATATTCCCATTCAGCTTCCGTGGGTAAACGATAAAAACGACCGGTTCTAGCACTTAACCACATGGAGTACATTTTGGCAGATAATTGAGTCATACAAATTGCAGGATATCCACTCTTGCCCATTCCAAAAGTCATGTCGGTATAAGGTGCAGTAGGCTTGGTAACTGCATCAGACAGAGAGTCTGACTTGGTTTCTTCAAGTTTTTTATATGCTCGGTTATCCCGATCTATATTGAGCATCCATAATTCATAAAGATCCCAACTAAGCTCATGCTTAGCCATCCAAAAGTCAGATACTTCTACTTTATGGGCGGGCCACTCGTCTAACCCCCGATTTAGGTCATCCAAGGAACTGCCCATGGTAAATTCTCCACCATTTATTGGCACCATGGAGAAACCGAGGTCTGAGGTTGTAATATCCTCCTCATACTCGGAAAATTCATCCTGCACAGCACCCGCAGAAAAACCAAGTTCGCGGTAAAGATCTTTGGGCATGGTTCCCAAAATTGTAAGCGATTTTTTCTTTGGTGCTAGAGTAACTCCTTCTGGCCATTCTGCACCTTCATCGATCCAACGACGAAGGGTATATAAATCGCTAGAGGAAAGAGGATCCGCAGGGGCAGGGGGCATAAACATTTCATCATCCATAGGAAGGGTGCATAGGATATAGAGATCACTTTCTAGAGCGTTACCAGGGCTGATTACATAATCGGTGGCAAAGGCATATTCTTTTGTATCCAAGCGTAGATCTGCTTTCACTTTGCCTTCGTAGTGGCACGCCACACAATTGAGCTCCAAGATGGGTTTAACATCTTCTACAAAAGAAATGGTTTTGGGAAGTCTTTTGAGAGGTTCAAGGACAACATCATCTGGCCATTCTGCTCCGTCCAAAATCCATTGTTTAAGAACATCTTTTTCTTCATCGGTTAGAGGATAATCCTTTTCCTCATTTTTAATAGGAGGCATAAAAAGTTCGTCATCAAGTGGAAGGGTAGTGGTCCAGTAAAGGGAGCTGGATTCTGGGTCCCCAGGGACCAACACATCCTCTCCAGCTAAGGTTGCTGCCTTTGTATCCAACCTTACATCCCCTTTGTCATTATCTTCCCGGTGACAACTTATACAATTGTGCTCCAGAATGGGTTTAACATCCCGGACAAAATCAATCTCCGAAGAATAAACGCTAACCAATGGCGTGATTAAGAATGCACAAAGTGCAGATTTAAAACCAAGTTTTAATAAACTCATAATCAAATATACTAATATCTCTTTTATTGGATATTAGCTAAGAACCTCAATCTTATTCACATCGGCAAGCTTTCATTTATGATGCACATCCACATGCCACTACTTATTTTCACTACTTTTCTTTTCACAAACATTACCAGCCAGGTTTTAGCCGAAAACCCGTCCAGTAAAACTCTGTTCTTAGAGAAATTAATGGGAACAGATGTTCGAATTGTGGTAGATGCTCCTCAAAGTGATAAACTTAAGAATGCGGTAAACTCAGCATACAAAGAAGGTATTCGATTAAACAAAGTTTTTAGCGACTGGGACGCTGAAAGTGAGCTATCGCACTTCTCAAGAAGTTCACAATTTGGAAAGGCTTTTCCTTTGTCCGAAGAATTGCTCAACATCCTGCTCTATAGTCAATCACTAGCTCGAAAAAGTGGCGGAGCTTTTGATGTAACCATTGGCCCGCTATCCCGGCTGTGGAGAATTGCCCGTCATCAAAAAAAGTTTCCTGATCGGAATAGAATAGAAAATACTCTCTTGAGGACAGGGTATAAAAAGTTGGAAATCAATGAATCAAACAGTTCTGCACGCTTGCTAGCTCAAGGAATGGTTCTGGATTTAGGTGGTATTGCCAAAGGTTACATTGCGGATCGAATGCTCGAGGTAATGAAAAGAAGAGGGTTCAACAGATGCTTAATAGATGCCGGAGGAGATTTAACCATTGGTGATCCTCCAAGAAACAAAAAGGGCTGGCAGATATCTGTGGGCGGAGTTTCTGATCCCTGTATCCCCGAACTTGAATTAGCCAATTGTGCAGTGGCAACATCTGGAGACATTGAGCAATATCTGGAAATTAATGGCAAAAGATATTCTCATTTGATTGATCCAAGGACAGGGAAGGGCATTGAGGGAAGAAAGCAGGTAACTTTTGTGGCTGAAAACGGTATGATTGCTGATGCCTATGCATCTACATGTCTTGTCCTTGGACATGAAAAATCCTTACAAATTTTAGAAGGCTTATCATTTTACAAATTATATTCAGTAATTTTGGATGATTCTTCATCTAGGGCATTTCAACTCTTTGAACATCACAGCGGCACGCAGGATTAAAAGCTTTAATCTTGTCAGTATTCAAATTTTGAACATATTGATTCTTTTACCTCATTTTCGTTATGTCTAGAGTCTGTGTAATTACTGGAAAACGCCCTAAAGTAGGCGGTCGTATCATTCATAAAGGTGTCAGCAAAAAAGCTGGCGGTATTGGTCTGCAGTTGGTTAAAAACAATAAGCGCACCTTTCGGCCTAACCTGCAGCGTATTCGGGTTAAATTACCTAGCGGTCAAGTAAAGCGACAATGGGTATCAGTCAAAGCGATCAAGGCTGGAAAAATCCAAAAAGCTTAATTCTTTGCAATTTTGCCCTCCCGAACTGGGCTGCTAATTTATGAGTTCGGAGATAAAGTTTTGGAATCCATATACCTCAAAGATCGAGGTTGAGAAAATTTATGGAGAAAAGTGGTTACGCTTCATCTACGAGAGCACTCTGGGTAAGATTGGCTTATGGGGAATGGTGAAGCGAAAATGGTTCTCTTCATGGTATGGAAGGAAAATGGATGCTTGTGAAAGTCGAGCTAAGATCTTTCCTTTTATTGAAAAGTATAAACTTAATCAGAGTGAATTTCTTGATCCTCCTGAAATTTTCAAAACATTTAACGAATTCTTTTACAGAAAATTAAAACCAGATGCCCGACCCATAGATCCTGACGAGAACGGAATCATTTTTCCTGCTGACGGAAGACACTTACTCATCCCTGATTTATCAGAGGTTAAATATATATACGCCAAAGGTCAGAAATTCTGCCTAGAAAGCCTTTTGGGGTGTCCCGATCTTGCTAATTGTTTGAAAAATGGTGCCATGTTAATTAGCAGACTATGCCCAGTTGATTATCATAGGTTTCACTTTCCAGTTTCCGGACACTTATCTGCTACGACTTTAATTGATGGTAGCTTGTATTCAGTAAATCCAATCGCACTACGCCAGAAGATTGCTATTTTTTGGCAAAACAAAAGATATCTGTCAGTCCTTGATAATCAATACACTGGAAAAATTGCTCAACTTCTCATTGGAGCAACTTGTGTAGGCTCCGTCCACCAAACTAGTAAAAATGAATGTCTCGTTCATAAGGGAGAAGAGTATGGATATTTTTCTTTTGGAGGCTCATGTGTTATAACAATCTACCAGCCCAATCGGATTACATTTCGCCAAGACTTGATTGAGAAATCAGTTGAGGGACTTGAGAGTTACTTTAAGTTTGGCAATAAGCTGGGACAAATTATGGACTAAGTTGGAGGTAAAAAAACTTTCGCATGTTAATATGATTCCACCTTCCTAAATGAAAGCACAAATTTGGATTCGATAAATACAGATAAGAGTAGAGGCTTTACTGTGCTTGAATTGATTGTAGCTGTATCGGTTACAGCAGTACTCTCTGGGATGCTTTTGCTCATTTCTAATCAAGT
>OMJS01000022.1 GCA_900299365.1 Opitutales bacterium | reverse complement strand
GCCTCAAAAGCTTGCCAATATTCGGCATTAGGATTGATGACAAGTTGTCCAAAATTGTTGAACAAAGTGCGAAAGCGGTCCTGCCACTGGGTTGAGCTAGCTTCTTCATAGTGTAGCTGAGCTGCAACCTGGCGTGAAATATCCTGCTCGGAAGCTAAAATGGTGGGGTCTTCCAAATTAATTTCCAATCTTGGTAAAGTAGCCAAGCCACTTTCGGTATTTCTGTAGTGAACTTCCGTTAAACAGGCACCTCCACTGATCAATAATATGGTAAGGGTGCTGAATATTGGATTGGGGGAACTTTGTAAATTAAGCCAACGATTGGGCTCATTGGACAAAGTGCTGAGGAACATTCCCCCTTTTGCCATTCGGGCGAGCAAAAGGATAGTAATAAAAATGAGACCGGTTTCAATCCATCCGGCAAGATCGTGAATCGAAGGAGCAGGCCATTCGGCAATGGTGAAAAGAGGTTCATCTAAATAATGCCCTTTGCCTTTCACTTTTAAAAAAGATAGAGAAAAGGCTCGACCCAAGTTGAAGGCAAGGGCGACAAGGGTACCTCCAAGGGCGAGTACGATTCGGTTGATCCAGCCAAACCTGTAGTAGGCTCCAAGAAAGAGAGTGACGACAAGGGAGGCTTGCAACCCGTTAATCCCACTACATGCCTGATCGACTCCAATTTTCCCAAATACACCGACATCAATTACGGTGCCTTCAAGCCGAGCTTCGTGCTCCATCAAAAGCAGGATGTCTACGATGATTGATGATACTCTTTCCTGTAACCACTGGGTGAGCTCAAGGTCTCGCTTGAGAGGCCAGGGAATAGCGACCAAGAAGAAGAGTAGAGGAAAAAGAAGATGTTTAATTCGTCTCCATCCTCCATCGTCGTACCAGTGCACTAGGCTCAATAAAAAAACAATACCAAAGAGGGCAAAGTTGATAAGCCTCCAATCAGAATTGGCACTTCGTACTAGCCACATGGGAACAAAGGCGAGAATAAGTGGTAAGCCCAGTAATAACCAAAGTTTACCTTGTAAGGGAGAACGACTTTGAGGCGATTCCAGATTATTTTCCTTGGGATAAATTTTGAGCAACAAAAACAGACATAGTAGTGGGACTAAATATCCATGAGCATACTGTTCATTCGTCTCCCAAGTAAAAGAAAGTTGATAAAGTAATAGACTCCATGGAAGCACAAGGGCAAAGGCACCGAGCCAAGTTCTCCACTTCGGTGCTGGTTCGGCTAAAGCAGATTCAGTAGACAGTGGTTTAGATGCTGTGAATTCTTTACTCATTTAAAAATTAAAACTGATCAGGAAAGAGTGTTTGCAGACTTTCCTTTTCTGCCCGATCCATTTTGGCAAAATTCACTCCCTTGCTTAAAACTAACGCTTTTTCGGAATCTTTGTTTAATCGGTAAATCTGAGAGGCTAGAAACGACCATGCCCCACGGGTGCTTGCCCAGTTGCGCCAATCTGCAGGATGACCTAGGGCGACAAGGGCTTGGTCTGGTGCCTGGTTACGCAAGTGTCCAAGGGCTAGGGTGATCCGTGCTTGTGGAAGATTGGTACGTAGGCTGAGAGATTTTGCCTCATTAATTAAATCGTTGAGGGCGTTTGAGGGAGAGGGAAGTTTGGGGTTAAGAAGCTTTAAATAGGTTGAAGAAATTTTCAAAGTAGCGTCTTCCGGGCTGATTTTAGCCAGTTTATCCAACCATATTTCGAGCTCAGTAAGATCGGCTGAACCAGCCCGATGTTCGAGTAATTTGTTAAGGGCAAAGCGGGCATGGATGGATTGGACGGTCAATTTTTCCAGAACATGGCAAAGTCCTCTGATATCCTTGGAGGCTTCGAGGTAAAGGCAAACGGAACGGACTTCGCGCGGATCGTCGCCCAGAATAGGGATGAGGCGGTCGAGAACTTCGAGTGAGTCGGCATATTTTTTTTGCATAGCAAACGCACGTGCTTCCACCACCATTCGCCAAAGGGTAGGGATAAGGGGGGCGTTTGCGACTTCGGTATGAATGCGATCAAGGTTACCTACTTGGGCAAGGGCGTTCATGCGGAGTTTGAAAAGATCTTCATCCACCCGAGCTTTGGAAGATGGTATGTATTCAATTATCTTAGGGAATTCTCCCAAACGGGCGAGCCAACGCGAAAATATCAGCAGTTCATTACGGTTGTCCATGTCAAAGAGGGCAGAGCATTGGAGTATAATTTCTTCCTTTCTTACAGGGTCATTGGAGGAAGCATATTGCAACGCATGAATACGCAGGTAGTCAATCGGCTGAGCATCGGGATTGGATCGTAGTAGTTCGATACAACGGTCGAGGCTTTTGGGGGATAAGGGGTTGAGCAGATGAAGCAGGGTCATGTGACGAATTGCATCCACCCCGGTTTGGTTTCGCTGGGCACTTAGTGAAGCCAATGATCGTCCAATTTCTTGAAGTTTTGAATTATCCTGCAGATGAACTGTTAGCCGACTAAGTAAAAAAACGCCTTCGGGATAAAGTGGATATTCATCCAACAAACGGATAAGCCTTTCTCTTGATTGTTTTGCCTTTCCGGTTTCCGCGAGTAATTCGCAAAAGATAAGAATATTGTCGGGATCAGCTGACCAAACGGGGTTTTGCATTAAACGATTAATTTCCCGGTAGGAGACTTCGCCAGCAACTTTCCTGTCTTGCAAAGATAAATCATCATCTTTGAGAGTCAGTAGGCTCCTATCGAGCAGTTCGGATTGTTTTTCTAAGTCATCCACATTTTGCAGAGCAAATGACCATTTTATAAGGGCTTGCGCAGGATCGGTACGGAATTGCAGACGAACATAATTGTAGAGAGTTTCCTCATTGTTGGGATTGAGCAGATAGGCAATCCGACCCCGCCTGACTCCTTCATCGAGTAACCCTCCCGCATTATCTATCGTTTCATCCAAGTAGATTTTTGACTGTTGAAAAAGCTTGGCAGATTTCCAATTACGAATTTTAGGGAGATACAAATCAACTGTGAAGAAAGCACCACCAAAAAGGAGTAAGCAAAAAAGACTAAAGATGTAACTTAAATGAAGTCCGAACATGGATTACCGAGGATGAATTTTCGTCAGAAAATGATAGATGAACATGCTACCGCCCTTGGCCGCTTGCTTGGTGCAAAGCCAATCGGAATGAGCAAATGATATGGAATCTGGCAAAATTACCCTGCGCCAATGGGATGGGCACTGGGAAAGTCTACTTCTTGCTCGTCAATTTCCACTTCCGTGGGACGACCAAGAATTTCGAAAAGTACTCTTACACGCTCCCGGGCGGGAATGAGTTGGGTCACTACTCCTTGGTCTCCTTTAAAGAGACCGGAAATTACTTTAATGTTGTCTCCTACTTTGTGGGGTTGGTCAGGTATGTCGACGATGCCATCAGGGGAAAGCAGTCGAAGCTCGATCATTATCTGTGGGGATACATGAACAGGCACGCCTTTACATCTTACAATGTAGGCTACTCCACGAGCATAGTGTACATTTCTTAGGTGTTCAACTGGGTCGAAACGGGCGAAGAAATAACCGGGAAATAAGGGCTTGAGCGGTCCAGATTTTGCCTTTCGGGCACGCTGCGTGCGTGGCAGAAAGACTTCGACCTGATCGAGGGTGGAGAGGGTGGCAGATGCCACCATTTCCTGCCTAGGCTTGGCTCGTATGCAATACCAGCCAATCGACCAATCTTTAATTTGTTGTTCGTCTGGATGCATCTTAAAATTTTAACAAGCCAGCCAATGCGGGTAATAATCGACCACCCGCTCTAGTTAAACGCTTTAATTTTTCAATACGTATTTTATAAAATTCTTCCGATTCTTCACTTTCGACGGGAAGAGCATTTTCCATCCTTTCGATTCTCTCCTTGGCACTTTCCATGTGAGGCATGATTTCTTCTTTGATGAAGTTAGCGAAGAGTCGACGAAATTCGGTTTCGGCCAGGTAGTGATCCCTCCTGTCTCCTGGGACATAGCTGGTACGCACTGCTTTTAGCGAGCGTAGAGTTTTAAGACCTTGACTGGCAGAGCCAAGGCTTATGCCCAAACGGCTAACGATTTTGTCCATGGGGAGCGGGGATGGTGAGAAATAGAGCAATCCATAAATCTCTCCGACTGATCTGGGCATGCCAAGCATGCCCATCATGCGAACAAAAAAATCAATCGACTCAATCTCCAAGTCTTGGTTAATGACTTGTTCTGGCTGATTGCCTGTTATGGGCGTGGAAGGCATTGACTTCAAAGTTTTCAAAAAAAAATGAAATATGCAAGGGATTAAAGAAAATATTTTTCTTACCGATTGTATAGGTATGTCGACACCACCGCAGTTGTTTAACTTGCCTACACACAAGTATTAGTTCATTTTTATTTTATGCCTAATCCAAGAGACCAAGGTCATGCCTTACTGCATAGGATATGCTTGTTATCTATTATTTTTGTCTGGTTTTGGGCTTCTTTGGATATATGGGAAAGTTTGGAATTATCGTTGATTACCCTTCCTTGGAATTATGCTTTGGTGGCGATGGCTGGTTTGCTGGTTGCAACCTTTGGAAGCTTGCAAAATTATGGTACCTTTTACATCAAGAATGGTTGGCAGCGGGTTAGGGAATCATTTACTAAGGCAAACTTTCAATCTGCCCTAATTGCGTTTTTTGTTTTTGCATCCTATTTTGCGACTAAAGACAACGAAACCAGTCGATTGTTTTTGGGCTTTTATATTGTGGTTTGCTGGCCTCTTTTACTAGGTGCAAATTTTTCACTTCCTGGAATCTTTAAGCGGGTGATTGGGTTTCGTGGAATGAACCGGGAGAGTTTGCTTATTGGTAACCCACACTCGGTTATTGATTTAAACCAGTGGATGAAGCAACAGTCTGCCAATGGATTTTCTTTTTGCGGAGTATTTTCTACATCCCGGAGAAAGTCTGAATATGTACCTGGTTTGCCGGATTTAGGTTATTTTGATGACTTGGAAAATTACCTTAAGGAAAACAGGGTACATCAGTTAGTTGTCTTACCCGATCGATTGATGGATGACTGGGTAAGTAGGGTTGCAGAATTGGCCACTCAATACGGTTGCCGTGTATTAATTTATAATAATTTATCCGGGCTCTTCGATGCCCGCTTAGTCTTTATGGAAGAATCGGGCAGACAATTTTTCACATTACTCAATGAGCCCTTGGAGAGTCCCTTTAATCAAATGGTCAAAAGATGCTTTGATCTATTCCTGAGTATACCGGCAATTTTAATCCTTCTTCCTCCCAGTATAATATTGGTTAAATGCTTCCAATCCGTCCAGTCACCTGGTCCAGTCTTTTTCAAGCAAGAGAGAGTGGGTTTGGCTGGTAGAAGGTTTGTTATCTGGAAATTTCGTTCCATGATACATGCTCAAAATGGGGAAAGAGATGAGGCAGTGCAAGCACACGCAGGAGATGACCGCATTTTTGCATTTGGCCGGTTTATGAGAAGGTTCAGTATCGATGAATTGCCCCAATTTATCAATGTACTCAAGGGCGATATGAGTTTGGTTGGACCAAGACCATACTTGGCGGTGCATGATTATTTATTTGAAAGGAATTTTAAGGCATACCGGGTACGGCAATTTGTAAAACCAGGAGTGACCGGTCCTGCCCAGTGTCGTGGTTTACGGGGAGAGTTCACTGACCCGGATTTGGTAAGTAAACGAATTGAGATGGATTTTAACTATGTGGGAAACTGGTCGATCTGGCTGGATATTGAAATTGTGGTTCGTACCATTGGTCAGGTAATTTTTCCGCCAAAGTCCGCATACTAGTCCGAGCATACGGACGGATAGCATTGGTAAATCCGTAAACCAAGTCATAATCATTGTTCTATGCATTTTCAAAAGACTAATGTCTTGGGTATTTCATTTTACAATGGCGAATTAAAGGATGCATGTTTGCATGCACGATTGGGTGGTCTAATCACAGCACCTTCGGGACCAGGTCTGGCCCAAGACCTACCAAAATGTCCGGTTTATCGAAAAGCTTTGCAAGAATCTGATATGGTATTGGCAGATAGCGGATTGCTCTGTCTCTGGCAGAAATGGATCAGGAAAGATCCAATTATTCGAATATCAGGGCTCATTTTTCTAAAAGCAATCATCGACCAAATAAACTGGGAGAAAGAGAAGGTTCTTTGGGTGATGCCTGATCAAAAACAGGCTGAGGCAAATATTGCATGGTTAAAAAAAACTTACGGTGCAAAAATTGAAGATGACGATCTTTATCTGGCTCCCCAATACGCAAGCGGAGAACTGGTAGATCGTTCCTTACTTGCTCAAATCAAGGCCAATCGACCTTCCTCGATATTTATTCAAGTAGGGGGCGGGGTACAGGAAAGGCTGGGATTATACCTGAAAGAAAATTTATCTTATTTACCCAGCATATATTGTACGGGGGCAGCACTTGCCTTTCTTTCAGGACAACAGGTAAGAATCCCCAAATGGGTGGATAAATTGTACCTTGGTTGGTTACTTCGGTGCATGCATAGCCCCACAATCTTTATACCTAGATACATTAAAGCATTGTGGTTGATTGCCCTACTGGCAAAGCATAGAGGAAATGCCCCCGAGTTCGGGGATTGAGTAAGGCAGAAAAATTCCTACAGTTCTTCTCTTTATGCATACCAATTTAGCCATGCCTACATACGAAGAAAAAGCACGAAAACGAGCTAGTGTGCGGACGATGGGATGTCGCCTCAACCAGTCGGAAGGAATTGCATTGGAGGGAAAGTTGCGGGAGGCTGGGTATGAGGTAGTGCCGTTTGGGGAACCTGCAGAATTAGGCGTGATCAATACCTGTACCGTAACCAATGAAGCGGATGCAAAGTCTCGCAATGCCATACGCCGCTTTTCAAAACAAAACCCCGCTGCCACTACTGTGGTTGTGGGGTGTTATTCTCAAATATCTGCCAATGAAGTGGCCATGGTCGATGGGGTGGATTATGTTATAGGTAACCATGATAAATTAAATTTCCTCGATTATTTAAGCGAAGAAAAGCCAGATACTCCCGTGGTAGTAAGAGAGCGGATTGATCGGAAGGATTTTTCAATCGGTTTGATCGGAGAAGCAAAGTTTGAACAGCGGGCAAACCTGAAAATACAGGACGGGTGCGATTTTATGTGTTCTTTCTGTATCATTCCTTTTGCCCGCGGGCGGGCAAGATCGAGGGATTGGGAAGATTTATTGACTAATGCCAAACTAATGATCGGGAAAGGAGTTCGTGAATTGGTGCTAACTGGGGTGAACCTGGGAACTTATCAAACGGGTGGTCGCGATTTTCTCGGCATGATCGAGGGTCTGAGCGAATTGGATGGTTTAGACCGTTTACGAATAAGCAGTATTGAGCCAACCACTATTCCCGAAGAGTTATTCCCCCTAATGGCAGATCCCAAACATCCGCTCATGCCCTACCTTCATGTTCCTATGCAATCGGGATG
>OMJS01000021.1 GCA_900299365.1 Opitutales bacterium | reverse complement strand
CCTCAAACAAGGTAACCTGTTTCCAGCCTTTGAAATATATGATGATTACAGGCGCATCGCTCTATCGAGACTTGAGGGTACTTTTAGTTTGCTCAAAAACGCTCCACGTCTCGACACCAATCGGTCTTTTAATGTGGACAGGTCGGAAGTACGGTGGGCAAGTACAGCCAATGAACTAGACGATGTCTGGGATTTACTTGTCACCCATGAATACATTACTGAAGTATTTTCTCAAATTGATGAAAACGAAACATCGCAAGAGACAATAAAGTTTTTAGACCAAAAAGAAAATGAAACTCTCTCTAAGATAAGTTCAAAGTACGAGCGTTGGAGAAACAACATTTTAGATTTCGAGGCCACAGATGTTCAAGAACTTTACCTCACTACCCTTGCACAAATGTTTGACCCACATACATCGTTTCTGAATATAAAAGAAAAAGAGAAGTTCGACCAGGCAATGCATAATGAATTTGTTGGGATAGGGGCAGTTTTAACCGACGCGGATGGATATTGCACCATAAAAGAGCTATTACCTGGCGGCCCTGCAGAAGCATCCCGTGAATTAGAGCCTGAGGATATTATCCTACAGGTTGCTCAGGCTGATGGGCCATTTGTGGATGTAGTAGATATGAAACTCTCTAAGGTAGTGGAGCAAATAAAGGGGCCAAAGGACACTGTTGTTACTCTTAAAATTCGCCCTTTCGCCAACCCCTCCTCCACTAAACTAGTTAAAATTGTCAGGGATAGAATTAAACTTACTGCAAATCTAGCAAGTGCTTCTTTACACAAGGTTTCATTTAACGGAGAAAATAATCTTTTTGGCGTTATCGAGCTTCCATCCTTTTATGGTTCAGGAGGTGATGGTCACAAAGCCACAGATGATGTAGAAGAGCTCATCAATGAGCTGAAAAAAGAGTCAATACAAGGCCTAATATTGGACCTTCGCCGAAACGGTGGGGGATACCTTAGTGAAGCGGTAAACCTTGCGGGACTTTTTATTTCTCGTGGGCCGGTGGTTCAGGTTAAAAGTTCAGACGGCAAGGTTCGCAAGAAATTTGACTTCAATCCAAAATTATCGTGGGATGGTCCCCTGATCGTCTTAGTTTCAAGGTATAGTGCATCAGCATCTGAAATTGTCGCCGGTGCATTAAAAAACCATCGTCGGGCAATCATTGTGGGAGACAATTCAACGCATGGAAAAGGAACAGTGCAATCACTCATTCCTATGAATTTACCATATTCATTCTCTAATTCGGGAAACAAAAGAAGTGCCGCAAAAATTACAATTCAGAAATACTACCTGCCATCTGGAGAAAGCACCCAATTAACAGGTGTCAAAAGTGACATTATTATGCATTCGATCAACCAGTACCTTCCAATTGGTGAGTCAGATCTGGAAAAAGCTCTTCCATGGGATAAAATACCTGAGGTCAACTTTCGAAGACCCGAGGGAGAATTTAAGTACACAGATGCAACAATAAATCTCCTTCGAGGGCTCAGCAAAAACAGACAGGAAAATACCAAAGAATTTGATTACCTCGAACAAAACATCGCTTGGTTTAAGACAAGGAGGGACCAAAAAGAGGTATCGTTGAATATTGAAGACCGGCTCAGTCAGAAAGAACAAGATTCAAATAGAACTCAATCGCTTGCAGACAAATTTGATGCTTTAGATGCCCATTCCTTTCCGACAAGAGAGCTCGTACTTCAAGTGGTAAAAGAACAGAAAGAGAAATCTAGAGCCATAAGAGGCCTTACCGATGAGGAATCCAATTACAGCAATGAAGATTTTTCGTTACCAGAAAATCTGGACATTAGGCTTCACGAAAGCCTGAGAATTTTAAGCGACTGGGTTAATGAAAGCACAGTCTCTCAAAACATCCATGCAAAAAAAACAGGAAACAAAAAAATATAGAACTTATTTTTTAACTGCAAATGCAAAGCGTCTTACCAAAAATTGATCCTTTATTATCTCAACATTAAAATCCTTAGATAATGCATTCTTCACATCATCCGCCTGTGTGCAACCGAACTCTAGTGCCAAGAACCCCTTTGAATTTAATGAGTATTTTGCTACAGCAATAATTCTTTCAATATCGGAAAAGCCATTTTTTTCAGCTACAAGAGCCTTGCGAGGGTCATGTATTTTTACCTCCGGCTCAGCAATTGTCCATTCTTGAACAGTCAAATAAGGAGGATTAGATACAATCAGGTCAAAATTTTCACCCAATTTCATGTCACTATTCCAATCAAAGGCTTTGAAATTTATTCGATCACACAAATTATTTAAGACCAAATTTTCATTCGCCAAAGACAGTGCATTTTCGGAATTATCATAACCACAACCTGACGCATCAGGCATTAGCTTACAAAGGCTCAATAATATTGCCCCACTTCCACAACCCAAATCTGCTATTCTTCCATTAAACTCAGCCGTGAGTTTAGTATGAAGAAAGTCGACCAAATACTCCGTTTCACACCTCGGCACTAAGGCACGACTATCAGACTTTAAGCACAATCCCGCAAATTGAACCTCTCCTAAAATATGCTGAAGGGGAATTCGCCTACCCCTTTGCATCACTAAGGCTTTTATCTGTTCCAAAATATTAGGCTCCAATACCTCATTATAGCGGAGGTAAAGTTCCATTCTTTTACACTTTAGTGAATAAGCAACTAACCACTCTGCATCAATTTTATGGTTTTGGACACCCTTTCGTTCTAAATACTCCGAAGATTTAGTAATTACCTCTAAAATGGTAAGTAAATACTTAGGCTCCATTGTTGAGTAGATTCTCAAGCTTCATTGCTTGATCATGTGAAATAAGAGCATCAATGAGATGGTCTAAATCACCCATCATGGAATCATTTAAGGCGTGGGAAGTGTAATTGATACGATGGTCTGTTAACCGGCTCTGTGGAAAATTATATGTCCTTATCCTTTCACTTCTGTCACCGGACCCCACCTG
>OMJS01000020.1 GCA_900299365.1 Opitutales bacterium | reverse complement strand
GCCATTACCCTTGCAGTTAAAGGATTTTTTGGATCCACCAACCAGTCGGCAAAGGCCGATCGTCGGGCTCGACCGCTGGCTCTTTGATCCAGTCCAAGTTCCCCATTAAGAATTTTGGGACCTCCGGGAAGAACCAAATCACGAGGGTTTTCTGGACTACCACGATGAAAGACACGAACTGGCTTTGGATGAATAAAGCTACCCACAAAACTTGGCCGAGGACCTTCTTCAGAAAGTCTGTAAGTCAAATGATTGATCTCCTCTAACGCACCAGAAATCAATTTTTTTTCTTCAACCATTTTGTTGAATTTTCGAGTTGAGAAAAGTTTTTTCCATGTACCATCCGATAATTTCGCGCTGATCGAAAAATCCTTAAAATTGAACTTGTTTTTCTTTTGCAGGTAGTCTGTTTCAAAATAGTATTCACGATTGCTGCTTAACCGAAGTCGTCCAATTGTTGTGGGTTTGTTAAAGGTAAGCTCTAACCATGGTTGCTGTTTTTTTTCTTTGTTAAAACTGGCCTGCCAGCGTTGGGTACCAAATCTTCCATCAATGATTCTCTCGATGGGAAATCGATTTCCCTGCTGAGCAAAAGAGGGATCGGTCCTTACCATTGTTCCGGTAGATTGATGGGCAAGATTTTCATTATCTGAAGGAAATCCAAAAATCTCAAGTTCATCCAAGGCCACATATCCGGAAGTGAAATCGACTCGCAGATCCGTTGCCTTGATCGGGCTCCAATGAACTTCTTTGTACCCCCCCCAATCCTCTTCCCATGAAATATTATGATTTCGTAAAGTAGAACGGTTCCTAGCAATTTCCTTCCATATCTCTTGGGCTTTTTCCTTTCGGGGATGATCGCTGGAAAACTCCGGAAATCTGCTCCCAAACTCGATATCCTGAAAGACAGCAGTCATGGAATAATAATCCTGAATTGATACTGGGTCGAATTTATGATTATGGCATCGGGCACAACTCATGGTAACTCCGAGCAGAGATGCCCCAACAGTTTGAATAATTTCATCCATTCGGTCCGCACGGGCCTGTCGAATCGCTGCAGGTTCCTGCCCAACGGTTGCGGCAGGAACATGGGGACCCGCAACCAAAAATCCAAGAGCTTCCCCCACCCCGAAACCATCTCCTGCAAGCTGTTCCTTGATGAAGCGATCATAGGGCAAATCATTGTTGAATGCACGAATCACATAATCCCGGTATACCCAGGCAAGCTTTCGATACAGATTTGACTCGGAACCATTTGTTTCCGCCCAACGGATCACATCCAGCCAATGCTGGGCCCATCTCTCACCAAAATGGGGAGAATCCAAAAGTTCATCCACAAGACTTGCAAAAGAAAGATCGGGGGAAGAGTTGTAATCCTGTAGAAATTTTGCGACACGATCAGGCTCTGGGGGCATACCCGTCAGAACAATTGATGCCCGGCGGATTAACTCACGAGGAGTTGCCCTTGGGTTTGCAGTAATTGCTTCAGCAACCAGTCGTTCATCTAAAAAAGCGTCCACTGGGTGTTTTGTAGATTGAGGAATCCTTGGCCGATCGATTTTTTGAAAAGACCAATGATCTGTACCTACCTCTAGTTTGTCATTCATTTGTCCAGGCCAAACCGCACCTTGTTCGATCCACTTTTCAAGCAGTTCAATATCTTCTTCAAAAAGTTTATCATCCTTTGGAGGCATTCCAATCTCAGGATCATCACTCTTGATTACTTCAATGAGATAACTCGCATCCGGCTTTCCAGGAATGACTCCGGCTAAACCAGAGTCTCCTCCTTTTAATAAGTGCACCCTTCTATCAGTTCGAAAGCCCGACTTTTCTTTGTCAGGACCATGACAATCGTAACAGTAGTCCTCAAACAGTGGTAATATTTCGGATTCAAAATCAATACTTCCGAAAACAAGGTTGGATAAAAATCCAAGAAACAGAGCAAAGTAACGGAAATTCATAATATTATTTTTGCGTTAATTAAACAAATAGCAAATCTTTATGCTTTTTTGACATTAAATTATGTTTTTTTTACAAAACACGCTTGGCATTCAATTTAATTCTCTCTGAATAAATGGCACAATGATAGCCCGATGTTATTTTTAAGTTTTCTGAAATTTTGTCTTTCTTACCGTGGGTAAGTACTTAAATACTTTGACTTTAGAGTTTGGGAGAAACGATAAAGGATTGTTCTGTTTCCACAGGGTTGGAATCTTCTAATTCTTTTAATTTTTTACGAAGAGCTTTTTTTAATCTTTGTCCAATCTCTTTATAATAAGGTTCATGGATCAGATTGACCAGTTCATGGGGATCATTTACCAAGTCATAAAGCTCGTATTCCGGCCGATAATGAAGTTTGCGAATGAGTTCATGTTCGGTTGGACTCTTATTAGATTTCACAACCCAAGAAGCAGCAACATTAGGTACTTGTGAGCTTTCAGGTTTACCCTGCTCAATAAATCTTAGAGCTTGAGATAAGGTAATATTGGAAGTAATTCCATCTTTATATCGAGGATTAAAAATCATGGAATAACGATCATTCCGAATCGAGCGAATGGGAAATACTCGGTCACGATTATCTATTATACGACAGTTAGTAAAAGCTCCGTACATATAATTATGCACAGGTATAGCTTCACCTTTTATCAATCGAGCAATGTTTTTTCCATCAAAGTCTCCTTGCTGTAAATTTCCACCCAATTCATCGACCAAAGTTGGAGCAATATCTGCGATCGATACCAGTTCCTCAACTATTTCCCCCTTCTGAGATAATCCCGGCCAACGAAGAACCAAACCAATATGCAGACCATTATCATAGCAGGTCCACTTAGCAAAGGGGAGTTGGGTGCCCTGTTCACTGCAAACTATAAAGATCGTATTCTTCCAAAGATTTCGTTTCTCAAGTTCTGCACGGACCATTCCCACCAAGTTATCAAAGTTAGTAACCTCGGCGTAGTACTTTACCATTTCCTCACGAAGCTCAGGAGTATCCACCCAATAGGGAGGAACCATTAATTTATTAGCATCGTATGCAGACTGATCCCCCGTGGTAAAGGGTGCATGAGAATCATGAGAAGCAATGAAGAGACAAAACGGTTCATCCTTTTTTTGGCAATCGTCGAAAAACTTAATTGATCTTTTGATGATCTCTGGATTGGAATCCTCTTCTTTGCTCACATCCCCAAGCCTTTCAAAGGGATAGCATTCTTTAGGCCCAACATGGGACTTACCCAAAAGAGCTACCCGATAGCCTAGGGGTTGGAGGTAATGGGGAATACTTTTTGTACCACGAACAGATTTTGAATGGTTGGGTAGTGTGCCTGTCCGCCATGGAGACCGGCCACTATAAAGCTCCTGCCTGAAAGGTGCACACATGGCGACGCTACAGTATGCTCGATCAAAACGGATTCCCTCATTAGCCAAACGATCGATATTGGGAGTCTTACAATCTTTGCTGCCGTATGCCCCCCAAGTATCCCGGCTCATATCATCTGCCAAAATAAATACCACATTTAAATTTTTTGCCTCAAGACAAAGGCTGAATGAAATAAATGCAAAAACGCTACGAATAATCACTCCAATACCTTACCTGTAAATTAACTGAGCGGAAGCACGAATATCATTACTTGATTGAAACCGTATCCAATGGGCAGCAAAACCATCTGGAAATTCATGAACGAATTTTTCACCCGCTTTAAGCTGAAAAGATTTATAGGGATGAAAGCCGGTCCAGTGATCGATGTCGATCTCCGCGGTAATGGTACAATCCTCATCTGTCTTTAGAACAAGAGTTTTTTTATCATATCCAGTCATAAGATAAGGGTCGGAAAGAGTACCCGCTTTAACAAATGTGTTTTTCCATGGCCCCCCTACTCCAACCGGCTTGCCAAATTTCCAGAGCTCATCAATTCCCCCCATCCACAAAGCAGTCTGTTTATCATGAGAGGAATAGACTCGAGGGTCACCATTGGAAAAACCAGACTGCAGACCAGCTAAGACAAGTAAACCGTTCCAGGTGGTAAAATCTGAGATTTGTTTATTGTGGGTACTGACCGGACGCATCTTGGTGTAAAGAGGGGCCTGACCCACGATCCAAAAAGGAACCTCGTAAAAAGTTCCATGAATGTTGGCGATCATCCGCTCGGATTCAACCTCACGGTGCATTCTCGGATGTCCAAAGGAAAAGCTTTTGTCATAGGAATCCGGCCCCTTAGGCAACCTTAGTACTGTATAATTCCCTTTTTTCCCGACGATGGAACGATTCTCCCTGCTTACCAAAATAACCGAGGCTTCATCCACTTTAAACTCCATTTTGGGCAAAAGGAATTGACGAAGGGATTGCTTCTTAAATTCCTTCTCTCCTATTCTCTCTCCCAATTTTTTGGCGACCACTGGGCTCATACAGTCGCCTGCAAGAGGTTCTTTGGCTAATGGCTTGTATTTAAATGTCACATGATCGAGTTCATATGCCTTCCCATTGGAAGAGAGTACGGACAAATCTCGGTTATGGGCATTAGGGAAAAGAAAAGCAGCACTGACATTACCTTCTTCATTTTCAGCAATGGATCGAAATAAGTTTCTTCCAGAAGATGGATTCTGAAATTCATCATCAGAATATTGAAAAGCCACGGATGCAATGCAGTTTTGATCTGTGACTACACGAATCCATTGAGCATCCAATTCCTCCGGAAAAATATGAGACCCAAATCGGTCGATCTTGATGGATCGATAGGTTTCAAAGTTTCCGTTTCCTTCCCGGTCGATTTCCAACACAAAGGTTACTGGCCGATCAGATGAAAGATGTACCATTCTCTGAGGAAATCCATTGATCAAAAAAGGAACGGATGGTTTTCCTGCTTTCACCTGATTATTCATGTAAATTGAACCGGCGGCATTTCTCGGCCCCCACCCGCTTAATTCATCAAAATCACCAAACCATAAATTGGACTGTGCCTGACCGACCAAAGGGTTTCCTTGAATACTTGCCTCGTCAGTTGCCAGCACAACCTTTCCATTCCAAAAGCAAAAATCGGGAAGGTAACGAATATGGGATCCAATTGGTTCGATTCCTCCGCAATTTGTAGAGGAAAAATTGCGGGGAAATTTAAAGAACATGCCATGCATATCCATAAGCAGATCTTTTTGCCCGACATCCCGAATTCTTGGCCACTCCGTAAACCAACCATGAGCCGCATCATTATTAAGACAACCCTTAGGAAGTAGAAATAAATGAAATTTTCCATGCTCCATCACCTGCAACCGCAAGGAATGTTTATCCCATCCAATCGCCCATACGGGATCATCAGAACCTTCGATTGTTGGATGAATGCCTTGTGGACCGGTTACTTCGGTGTACTGTCTACGCTCGATTACTTCCCATTTATCTCCATCGAAGGTAGCCAGACACCCACGGTCTTCACTCGCACGGTCAGTAAAATTTTTTGATACCTGCCAATGGTCAGGGTGGTCCAGATGACCAAAGGTAGTCTCACCATTATTTGATATCACTACCCTGCCCTGAGATGTATACGCTCCTTTCCCATGGTATCCGGGTATGGGGTCCTCGAACAATTTGGTGAACTCCAAGGTGTGCACATTGATCTCGTAAAACATGTTCTCCATGTCGAAGAGATAGACGAAGTTTTCCGGATCCTTAAGGTGTCGCATAATTGCGGTTACCCGGGCAGGCATTTTTCTCGGACTAATGACCCGAATCCTTCCTTTTTTATCGATCACATAATGCCCCAGAAAGAGCTGCTCGGACTCGTGATGAATCATCCGACCTGCCGGAGTACCCCCAACACTTTCTGGATGGACGGTCATGGTCAGATTTTGATCTATAGAGTACAGCTTATGATCGGACCCCCTAGGTTTGTGAGGGGCGTAGGTAATCATCCATAATTTATCGGCCCATGGAACAACCGCCCCAATTCCGCACTCTTCATGACCCGCCTTGAAAAACCTGCCATCCTTTCGGCTTTGCGAATAGGTGGTTAAGTGAGGATAAATTCCAGCAATCTTCCGACTACCAGTAGTCTGCAGAATTTGCTCTTCTCCCTTTACTATTCCGTATTGGAAAACAGTTTCATCCTCTCTTCCAAAGCAAGCAATTGAAAGAACAGGGTAGAAAAAAAGCATCCAGCTAGAAAGTTTTCTGCAATCTGAAGTATGAATCTTCCTTGTACATTTAGTCATACTAAGATGCTCCCAATAATGGCTTAATCTAACGCTATTTCTGTAATTCTGAACCAATTCGAATTGATTTACGAAAAGACGATGGAGATTGACCGAGAATCCGATTGAATACCACCGTCATTCTTTCAGCATCATTAAAGCCACAAAGTTCTGAGACCAAGGCCACTGAGTGGTTTGTCTCCGCAAGTAATTGCTTCGCCCGGTTTACTCGTAAACGACAGAGCATATCCCAGGGAGTATATTTAAAGTACTCTCGGAAGCGTCGTTCAAGAGTTCTTCGGGCAATGCGCAAGTCATAACACAAAGAGCCTACTGTTATGGCTTCTTGCATTCTCTCAGTCAGGTAAGACATGGCACGGCGCAATATAGGATCTTCAACTGCAAGGTAATTCGCGGAATGTCGAAGAGAAACCCCAGTCGGCGAAATCCTTACTGCAGGATAATCAATTTGTGGATTTTTTAATAATTCTTCCATGGCCCGACCAAGTCTTTCGCCCAGTGCATCCCAAGGAATTGAGACGCTAGAAAGGGTGGGATATGTTAAGTTACAAACCAATGGATCGTCATTTGCTCCAATCACCGCGACTTCGTGGGGTATCTCAATACCTAAGGCAGAACATGTACCACATAAAAAACGGCCCAGTGGGTCATGAACTGCAAAAACTCCACAAGGTTTGGGTAATTCTTTTAACCATTCTTCAAACTCCCTGCTAGGTGGTTGAAAAGATTCACTGTACCTTGCATCATCAAAACCACTCTCATTAAAAATATACAGTGGGATACCATCCTCTTTTATCGCTTGCTGGAAACCTTCAATTCGTTGCCTAGAATAAGGTGTTCCGTTTCCTAGGCAGGCAAGGCTACGAAGTCCAGCAGAAGAAAATGCATCAGCAGCTTCCTTTCCAACCGCCCAATCATCAACATCTAGAGAAAAACATCCCGGATATGTTTCATCGGTTGCAAGAAGCACTGTCGGTGCTTTATCTCTAAGAGTGAGGAGTTCTGTTGCTCTACTGGGTAGAGTTTCAAGGATCAATCCACTAGGCTGGATATCGTCAATTAATTTTGCCAATTCTTTGATAGGACGATGTATGCTGAGAATTCTGTAATCCTGAACCCTGCTTGCAAATGCAGCCAATGCAGGAGTCAATCTTCTCAGAAAAACTTCAGTCATTATTAACGCAACTGGTGCATTCATCAGCAACAAGAAGAAATCACTTACTGACGGAATACAACAGAAAATATACGCAATTTGCGGTTTTACCCAATTTGGGTTGGTGTTATCGTGATCACATACACCAAAACTAACCCATCAAACTCATCAATTGTCATGTCTCATTTTCCATGTGATAAAATTGCCTACGAAGGCTCCAGTTCCAAAAATCCGCTCGCATTTAAGCACTACAACCCAGAAGAAATTGTCGGAGAAAAGTCGATGAAGGAGCATCTTCGATTTGCCGCACCCTATTGGCATGTGATGCGTAATATTTTGGCGGATCCCTTTGGTGGAGGTACTGCTCAGATGCCGTGGGATGATGGAAGTGATTCCGTCGAGAATGCCTTAGCTCGGGTAGATGTCTTTTTTGAATTTCTCGAAAAAATGGGGATCGAATATTACTGCTGGCACGATCGGGACATTGCTCCTGAGCTCAATGATCTGTCTGCATCCAATGATGCCCTCGATCAGGTAGTGGCGAAGCTTAAGTCCAAGCAGGAAGAAACAGGGGTCAAATTGCTCTGGGGCACGGCCTGTCTTTTTGCACATGCCCGCTACTCGCAGGGAGCAGCCACATCTCCGGATGCCAATGTTTATGCCTATGCCGGTGCTCAGGTAAAGAAAGCATTGGAGGCGACCAAGGAACTCGATGGCTTGGGCTACACTTTTTGGGGGGGGCGCGAAGGATACTCCACTTTGCTCAATACCAACATGAAGCGTGAGCTCGATCATTTGGCCGCCTTTCTCCACATGGCGATTGAGCATGCTGACAAGATCGGGTTCGATGGTCCCTTTTATATCGAACCCAAGCCCCGTGAACCCTCCACTCATCAATACGATAGCGACTCTGCTGCCTGTCTGAATTTCCTTCGTGAATATGGATTGATGGAACGGTTCTCTCTTAATATTGAAACCAATCACGCCACTCTAGCTGGCCATACAATGGAGCATGAACTAACCGTGGCCGCCAATGCCGGCAAATTGGGTAGCGTGGATGCCAACCGTGGTGATACCCTTATTGGTTGGGATACCGATCAGTTCCCCACCGATCTCTATCTTACCACTCAGGTGATGCTGGTGGTTTTAGGCATGGGTGGATTTACCACCGGAGGCCTGAACTTTGACGCCAAGCGCCGCCGGGAGTCCCATGAGCCCATCGATTTGATGCATGCTCATATTGGAGGTATGGATACCTTCGCCCGGGGTCTGAAGATTGCTCATGCAATTCGTGAGGATGGCCGCTTGGCAGATTTTGTGGATCAGCGCTACTCCAGCTTTGATTCTGGAATCGGTGAAAAGGTGGAATCCGGTTCCTGTACTTTCGAGGATCTGGAAACATATGCTCTTGAAAATGGGGAGCCTGGTTTAGCCAGTGGTCGCCAAGAAATGCTAGAAAATTTGATCAACGAATTCATCTAAATTGTCTTAATCCGATCCCTTCGAGAATATGAGATACCACTGTATAAAAAAATTTCCTGCTTTTGTTTTAGCTGGGAATCTTCTTTGCTTGGCTAGTTTTTCTTGTCTGGCCAAAAAAGAGATCAGTTCCTTGCTTTTAAATAGCACGGAAGACTGGAAAAACAATGCTCAAAAAATCGACGGACTTTCGATCGATCAGGGTGTACTTTTACCAACCGAAAAAGGAGGTAGTTACCGCAGTAAAATGATAACCTTCTCCTCTAAGAGGGCAGCGGAATCGATTAGTCTTTCGTGTTCCCCACTATGGGAGAACTGGGAAGCGACTCGCAAGAAAGTGGCTCCCAAAGGTCTAGGTGATGCCCCTATTTTTTTGGTGAAGGGGCCTAAGGATTATTGGCTTTTTGGCAGGAAAAAAGGATCCCCTAAAAAACCTGCCGGTTTTAAGTCCAAGAAAGTTAAACTTGAGGGATATGATGTTGAACTGCTAACCACTCCAGATCCTAATCTCTATGTTGCTCCGGGTGGATTAAAGAAGTCAGCGGGTGGTTATCATGCTTGGCAGAGCCGGGACATGAAAAACTGGGTGCATCATGGCTCGGTAACCGAATCTCATGCCAAGTGGTCAACCACCGCCGAATTTGTTGATGGAAAAGCTTACATCTACTACGACTTTCCCAATGATCAGGACCCGCATGTATATATCGATGATGATTTAACCGATGGGAAGCCCGGCAAGGATATGGGCCTAGCCTTTGATGATCCATCGGATGGTTCGGATTGTGCCATCATTCGTAGCCTAGACGGTAAATTCCATTTAATTTATGAGGACTACAGTCCAATTAACGCCAATTCTCATTCATGGGACTCCCCTCTTGCAGGACATGCGGTCAGCGATACCGGTGTTGGTGATTTTAAGATTCTTCCACCAGCGGTCGATTACCGGACCAAACCGACCGGAGTTTTTAAAGAATACCCCCATCCTCATTGGCACAAGGAGCACCCGTCAAAATTTCCAGCCAAGGAGGGAACCAACCAAGCCTATGCTAGGTATGAGGTGCATGCACCCGAACAACATGCTTATGGAGACTGGGGAGCGATTGCCATTGGTGGCAGGTATTATCTGGTTGCAGATTATCATCCTGCACACCAATCCATCCGTACAGGGCTTTTTACATCACCCAGTATCGATGAAAAATTCGAATACATTGGCGAGCTAGGCAGAGGTCACCCGGATCCAGATATCGGATTTGCTGAGGGTCAATTCTACCTCATTAACCAGACCGATAAGGATTATGTCAGTCCTGGACCTTGGGTTGAGAAAGTCGAGGTTCGAGTAGGGGTCGATACTTCCAATAACGGGAAAGTAGATAGCTGGAGTAAGTGGACCGAGGTCAAAGAGGAGTATGGCCATATCGCTGGTTTCTCCAAGCAGATCAAACGCATTCCCGCAGCAATGGATCTTTCCAGCCTGCCCAAAGGCCATGGTTTTTGTTTCGATATTAGGTTATCGGATGTTACTAAAAATAAGTCTAAACCAATGATCGATCAGGTCGAACTTAGTTTCCTTCCCCTACAGGATTAACTCCATGAAGCTTTGTCGATCGAGATTATTGTCAGCGGTATTTTTTGCCCTATACAGTTCGTGTATTTGTTTGGGGCAAAGCAGCCCCAATATCGTTCTGATCATGTGTGATGATCTGGGCTACGGGGATGTGCAGTGTCTCAACCCTGAAAATGGTAAGATCAAGACTCCGCATATCGACAAGCTGGCGAGCGAGGGCATGATCTTTACCGATGCCCATTCTGGTTCCTCTGTCTGTACGCCCACCCGTTATGGTTTATTGACCGGTAGATACTCATGGAGAACTCGCCTGCAGGCTGGCGTAGTTCAAGGCTTTGCTCCCTGTCTGATTGCACCGGATCGCTTGACTATTGCCGGATTGCTAAAAAAGAATGGCTACGCCACCGCCATCATAGGTAAGTGGCATCTGGACTTTCAGTATCAGGACCCGAAGACTGGCAAAATTCTTGCCAAAGGGAAATACAAGCGTGCCCCAATCGGGGCGACTATACCGGACGGTCCGGTCCATCGGGGATTCGATTATTTTCACGGGAATCATCACGCCGGCCATATGGATACGATTATCGAAAATGACCGGGTGATCGAGCGATTGGATGAGATTCATAACCTGCCCCGGCTTACCGAAAAATCAGTGGAATATATTCAAAAGCGGGCAAAGACTACCGATCAGCCTTTCTTCCTCTATGTGCCACTTGGGTCGCCTCACACTCCCATTGTGCCTACAAAAGAGTGGCAGGGTAAGAGTGGGTTGGGTGATTATGGAGATTTTGTCATGCAGACGGATGCCACGGTGGGGGCAATCTCGTCTGCTATTGAGAGACATGGGTTTGCAGGCAATACCTTAGTGATCTTTACAAGTGACAATGGCTGTTCCAAAGCCGCAGGCATCCCACAACTTCGTGCACAAGGGCATCAAGTCAGTGCTCATTACAGGGGATCCAAGGCCGACTCCTGGGATGGCGGGCACAGAGTACCTTTTATCGTTCGCTGGCCGGGTACGGTTGAAGCAGGATCAGAATCTGATCAATTAATCACTTTGGTGGATGTGTTTGCCACCGCTTCCGAGATCACTGGTCTAGAAGCACCTACTATGGGAGAGGACAGTGTCAGCTTTCTACCTGCACTCTCAGGTAAGCCGATTAAGTCTTCTCGGAAGGGGGTTATTCATCACTCTATATCTGGGCACTTTGGTTATCGACAAGGGAAGTGGAAGCTTATCCTCGCAAGGGGCTCTGGTGGTTGGTCATCACCCAACGAAAAAACCAGTAAGGGAGCTTCGGAGGCACAGCTCTACAACATGGAAAAAGACCCGGGCGAGAAAACCAATCTTTACAATGAGCGTCCGGAGATTGCCAATCGTTTGTTGGCTATCTTAACGACTGACATTGAGAGGGGCCGCAGTACGGATGGCCCCATAGCAAAGAATGACCTTGCCAAGATTAGGATCTGGAAAAGTGGTCGGGATGGAACCCTCAAGAAGCCATCCAAATAAAGTTTCTCTGAAACGAATTTAACAGTTGTCCATCAATAGGAGTGTTTAAATGCTCCTTTTAATGAGTAAGT
>OMJS01000019.1 GCA_900299365.1 Opitutales bacterium | reverse complement strand
GCACTATCCCAACCAAAATTCACAAAATCCTCGCTTGAAATAAAAGTGAGAATTAAAAGCATGGCATAAGGAGGTATCAATAAATACCAAAGTTCTAAATTGAACGCTATTTTGGCAACTCCAGTTCCGATTCCTAGGGCAACGCCAGTAGCTACTGCTTGCATGAGTAGGTTCTTTTTGAATGCACCAACGGTAATTTTTTCAACAGTTGACCCAAGTGCATTTAGTGCAGGTTCTGCTAATGTTGCCCCATATCCGAGAATAAACCCAAATAAAATAGCTAAACATTTCCCAACTGTTGACGATTGAAACATAGGATCAATAAATCCTTCAGACTGCCAAGGTTGAATGGAAGCAAAACTAGAAACAACATTTCCACCAAGCTGCTCACCAAGAGGAGTAAGTCCAAGAGAAATTCCCAAATTGAACAAACACATACCAATGACAGCACAAGCTATTCCAATAATTAATTCATCCATATGTTTTGGTTTTTGCCTAAGTCCAACAATCAGAACAAGTAACAAGATCGAACACAAGGGTACGATAGCCCAGATCGCTCCTTCTAATGCACCGCGATCTTGATCGGGACCTGAAAGAATTCCATCTGCTTTGGAATAATTTATAGATCCATCAGGTTCGATCGTGTAAAAATCTTCTCCAGGATCAACAACACCGTTGTTATTTTTGTCGATTTCCTGTGGCCTAAAAGTATTAGGGAAAAAATCTAGATTGTTGGTAAAAGTGGAAGCAATATCAGCATTAGGATCCCAGACCGCATCAGGGGCTTTGTAGCCCTCTCTCACCACATAAATTTGGGCACCTTTTAGTTGAACATTTTCACGCTCACCTCCTGCAAGAGGATTAGGCGATATTGATCCTTCCGCAACTTTGGTTTTGATAGCATAACCCTCCGGAAGAGCATTATGCTTATTCAAATGATACTGGATCATTTTTCTTTCGTCTACTGAGAGAGACCAAGCAAGTTCGCTTTCACCAACTCCCCCTTGAGAATCAATCTTCTCTTGTGCTTTTAATTCGCCGAATTTCTGGAAGTCTTTCGAGTAGTTTTTACCATATTCTCCTGCATCTATATGCCATTTCGCAGTTGAATCCTTTGCATAGTAGTAATTGTCTGTGTTGAACAAATAAAGGGCATAACACATTACCGCAAGGATTGGAAACAGTGACGCTAAGGTCACGACGCCAAAACCAGTATTGCTTGACCCACCAGTCGAAACAATTCTGCAAACTCCAATACCGAGGGCTAAAACTAATGGAACTGTGACTGGACCTGTTGTTACGGCACCACAATCCCAAGCTAAACCAAGTACATGTTTGAGTCTATCGTCTGAAAACTGCATATAAAGGGTAAGGCAGGAAAGAATCACAACACCAGCATAAATAAATGGCTTTAAAGACCATCCTTTGTAAAATCTTAGTACTCCAAGTAATACAGCAATGCCTACACCTACGCCTACGCAATTTACAAGAAGTCCAGCACCAGTATTTAGTATTGTCCACAAAAGTGGAGCAGCAGTAGGATCTACCCCAGCACCAGCGGCTCTAAGAACACCGATTGCTGGCTCTGCAAAAGTGGCGAATGCACCCAAGACAAATCCAAACGCTAAACTCGTAGGCAAGCAGGGAATACCAAGTATCTTTTTCCTTGGTAGAGTAGAGCCAAGAGTTTCTCCTAAAGGCATAAGCCCCAACCTCAATCCCTCCATGAAAAAGGCCAGTCCAACAATAACAATCATGATCCCGGCTGCGATCATCAGGGAATAAACGATCGGTAATCCAAGCACAAGCACTTGAAATACAATCAAATAAAGAATGATAAACCACACACATTGAATCTGCTCAACCACTTTATCTTTCGAAAAAGTCAGAAGAATTCCAAGTTTTTGCTGCAGGGTAAGTTGAAGTTTATTACTATCAGAGGATTGTTCAGTGCTCATATTTATATATGTTATAGAAATTAAAACTTAGTCTTATCAAGCGTGCAGTAAAGCCTAATTCTATCCCCGCCAATTTGCATTAGCTAGAGTCAGGGAAGTTTTATTAGCTCCTAGTCTTAGTCGTACCGGGACATTCCAGACTGCACCGTCTTTGCCGACTGGTGCTGTTCCTAAAAGATAGAAAGTGCCCAATGAAACATTTTTAAATTCAGCAAATCCGTCTATATCAGTACGGACACGGTGCCCCCTACCTTGCTCGACCTCTTTGAGAAGTGCATTTCGAATTCGCTTGTAAATTCCAGGATAAACAAAGGGGGACTTGCGAGATAGTGCCCAAAGTTCTTCAAAGGAGCTTACTTGCGGATAGTCTTTTAAGAAAATACTTTCGTCATATAAAATATCAGGGAAGCCCTTCGATACCAAAAAGAATTCGGTGTAAAAGACTTCTTTGCTCTTACCGTTTAATAATGTCACTACAGCATCGAATTCAAGGCTGCATTTTTCCATAACATTACTAGTGGGGTTTTGGTAGGATTCGGGTCTGATCGAAATTTCATCATAATTTTGAGCAGAAGTTCGTAGGGTATTTCCATTGTAAAATGAAGTGTTTACCCTTGGTTTCAAGGAATCTATACCGGTCTGGAATTGATCACTCTGAAGCCTCAAACCATCAATTTCCTGAGATTTCTGAAGCAAGCTTGATTTGAGCAATGCGATCTCTTCCTGAAGTTTATACAATTGATTATCAGGTTTTGAAGAGGAGATTAAGGGTTGAGAGCGTTGAATGAATGATTGCTCATTGGATCTCAGTCTTTGTATTTCCACGATTAATTCCTCGTTTAATCGAGTAAGGGAAGTAATGGTTTGGTCTTTTCGAGCGATAAGCTTGTTTAATTCATCTAAACTAATTTTTGAATTTTCTTGCTCTTCACTACCATTTGCGGTGAGGACAGGACTATCTGAAAAGGTAAAACTGCTAACGGAATTATTGGGCAACAATGAGGGTTCCTCCTGTATCTCTGGGAATTGGGGGTTGGTTACCGCTGTGTAATCTCTAGCACCATCCACCACATCGATCGTCACAGCCGACTCACCACTTTCAAGAAAAGTGGCCAAGTCAAGTGCACCACCAGTCTGGCTTGCTACAAGAGAGGATAAATTAATTTCATCTTGGTCCTTAACTGGGTTTTTCACAGTGTCGTAGGATTTATCAGAACAAGACACAGCAAAGAAGAAAATCAAGATAGCTTTGTGAGATTTTAGTAGCATACTGAACTTGAAAGAATAACGCCTATGCAACAATGATACTGACGGCAAGGTTCTTATTTACACTTACTTTTTTTTTGGCAATAATTAGCTATGTCTCCCCTACCCCCCCTCGAGACTAATTCGCAGAATCGTGAATTAAACTTCTTGAAACAGACCATATCTGCTCTACGTGAACAGTTGGAGCATAGTTTAGACTTGCACGATTCAGAAATTCAATCTCTCGAGGAAAATCATAAGAATCGGGAATCTGTCCTACAGTCAGTAATTACTCAACTCCGATCCGACTATGAGCAATTGGGGGCAAAACAAACCAATGACCTACAACATGTGGAAAGTGCATTTGCCAAAGAGCGAATAGAACTTACCGAACTTGTTAAGACCCTCAGGCAAAAATTAGAAGATACAAAACGGGCACAACAGGAAGTAACTCAAATAAAGGAAGCCTCTCACGCCAAGGAGTTATCAGATCTACATAATTCTGTCATCTCTTTACGCGAAGAACTCGAAGCCAAGAATATTGAAGTTGCTGAGGTTGAACAAAAAGTTGATCAGGGTAAACAGAGTGAGATCGATAATTTACAAAAGCTTGCCTCAAATTTGCGCGAGAAAATCTCACACCTTGAAACACGCAATGAGGATGATAAATCTAAAATTTTTGCATCAAAAAATATAGAGATTAAATCTCTTCAGTCTACTATTGAGAGCCTAAGGTTCTCGCTCGATGAGATAAAGGCCTCTAAGCAAACAGATATTCAAAAAGCTACGGCTGAATCAAATCTTGAAAAAAAATCACTTCAGGAATCCCTTCAAAAAAGTCGAGAGCAAGTAGAAATTACAAAACAGAGACAAGAAGAAAAAATACAAAAGCTCTCCCTTTACCACTCCCAAGAATTAAAAGCCCTGCAAAATACCATT
>OMJS01000018.1 GCA_900299365.1 Opitutales bacterium | reverse complement strand
TGACGGTGCCAAATTGCCCTATGAAGAGAGCTTGGATGAGGATACCCGGGAGGAACTTCTTTCGCTTTATTATAACGATGATCTGAAATTTGAGGATGGGAGAGCCTGTATCGAATGTCACGACATTGATTCCGAAGACGAAGGATCCGCACCTGATCTTACCGGTTATGGATCGAGAGAATGGCTAATCGCTTTTATTGAAAACCCCGAAGACAAACGCTTCTACGGAAAGAAAAATGATCGCATGCCCTGCTACGGGAGAGATGGTAAACTTAAGGATGAAGAGATCGCAATCTTAGTGGATTGGATAAGATCCAAGCCTGCTGATTTCTGATTGCATAACCGTCTTCTTCGTGGCTAGCCTCTTGGCCATGCCTGCATTAATTCTTAGATTATTATTCATTCTTTCCCTTACCTCGGGGATAGTATGGTCGACAGATAAAAACTCCCCTCCCCATATCATCCTGGTGATGTCTGATGATCATGGCTACGGGGACTGTGGATATAATGGTCATCCCTTCGTTCAAACTCCCAATCTGGATGCGATGGCAGAAGCAGGAGTCGTATTCAACCGCTTTTATTCCAGTGCTCCGGTCTGCTCTCCCACCCGGGCAAGTGTATTGACCGGCAGGCACCCCTTTCGGGTCAATGTCCCGAATCATGGACACTACCTTAGACCCCAGGAATCCACAATTGCCGAAAAGTTGAAAGATGCAGGGTATGTCACCGGACACTTTGGAAAGTGGCACATTGGGTCCGTCCAACCCGACAGTCCCACTTCTCCCGGTGGTGCCGGTTTTGATGAATGGCTATCCGGTCTCAACTTTTTTGACAACAACCCCTATCTAAGCCGAAACGGTGAGTATGAACAAATCAAAGGAGCAGGAACGGTCATCACGATGGATGCAACCCTGGATTTTCTTGAAAAACAAAACGGCAAGGGAAAGCCGATTTTTATCGTTACCTGGTTTCCCTCTCCCCATGCTCCGCATCCTGAGATTCCGGAGGGCATGCCGAACGCATCGAGACTTTACAATGATCAGGACACAAACCTGAAAGGATACTTTCGGGAAATTACCCTGCTCGACCAACAGATTGGAAGACTACGCGAAAAATTAAGATCACTGAACATAGAACAAAACACCCTCCTTTTCTATTCGAGTGATAATGGAGGGCTTGACCAGAAAACCTCGGGTGGCAGAGCTAAAAAAGGTAGCATTTATGAAGGGGGGCTAAGAATTCCCGCCATTCTTGAATGGCCTGCCAGGTTTTCACCAAAAGAAATTGATACCCCATGTGTCTCATCCGATCTTTACCCCACTCTTCTTGGCATAGCCGGACTCAAGAGAGGAAAAGGTCATCCTCCACTGGATGGGACGGATATCATGCCCATTATTTCCGGAAAAAAGAATAAACGGGCAGCCATTGGATTCTGGCATGGATTCAGAAACGGCCAATCGACATGGAACGACCGAATCATTAAAGCCCTGCTAGATGCAAAGACCGCAGGTAAGCCAAATCCGCATCCCGAAAGAATTCTTAAAAATGTAAATGAATTCGAATCATTCGATCAAAAGAATCTCATTGGACATGCCGCGTGGAATGCCTGGCCCTGGAAACTTCATCGAATTCAAACTCCTAAGGAAACCCGCTTCGAATTATACAATTTGGAAACTGATCCCATGGAATCCGATGATCTTCTCAAAAAACAATCAAAAAGAGTAAATATCATGACAACTGCCCTGGAAAAATGGCAGAAATCCGTTTTGGATAGTTGGTCAGGTCGGGACTACTCAATAAAATATTAAAAAAATAAAAAAATATTTATTTCATAAACCACTGATAATCAACGAAACTAAAAAGGAATGAAAAAAAATATTAAAAAAAATGCATTTCTTTTGAACGTTTTGTAGAAACCTTCCGTCTCAACCAATGACATCAGTCAGTTTGTTTCAGTTTAGTTTGTGTTTCAAAAGCCCAAGAACGCCGCAGAAGTGCGGCGTTTTTGTTTGCCCGTTTTTTTGGCTACTTGGCTGCCTCATTCTTCCCCAAATCGCTCATGCTTCCAAGACTGTTAAACTACAAGCCACGCTGGAGTCTAACCTTAATGCGGTAGACCAGATCAAAGCAAGCTTTGGCAAATACTCCATCGAAGCCCCTGACCTCCTAAAAAAGATTGGAGGGGAAACAGATCGAATACGAATCGTCAGGGATCAAAAAATAAAGAGTGCTTTTGAATTCCTACTCCATCGCGACTTGGATGGAGACCGTGATAAAGTTTGGCTCGTTGGAAAAGAAAGGCAAAGAAACGAAATCAAGGGCTACCAAGGATCCGTTGAAACTCTTAAAGGGTATGAAAACCAAACTCACCAGATCAAATGGCACCTAAAAATTGAGGAGACCTTTAAAATCACCAAGGAATTCTGTCACTTCTTCCAACTTAAGGCTGTGGGCACACGCAATGTGGATGCACCCATTCTAACCCTTTCAGGAGTTGTCAGAAAGGG
>OMJS01000017.1 GCA_900299365.1 Opitutales bacterium | reverse complement strand
GTGGCCTATGAGGAAACCTCATTACTCCCTCTCAAGGATTATCAACGCAAACGCATTCTTACCTTCATTGCGCCCGAAGTAGAAGACCCACATGGAGTGGGAGCGAATTGGAATCGCATCCAGGCCCTTATCGCAGTAGCCACTGGTGGTGTATCCGGTAAAGGACTCGGGGAAGGAATGCAAGCAAAGCTCGGATATTTGCCGACCGCAGTTGCCCACAATGATTTTATTTTTGCGGTGATTGCGGAAGAATCGGGACTGCTTGGCGGTGGTCTGGCGATTGGCATGTTGTGCCTTGTCGTCTTCGGTTGCCTTCGAGTTGCAGCCTCTGCGGCAGACCGCTTCGGTTCCATGCTTGCCGTTGGAGTTTCTGTCCTTTTGATGACTCACATATTCATCAATATCGGGATGACCATTGGAATCACACCAATCACTGGATTGCCCCTGCCTTTTTTAAGCTATGGTGGGTCCTTTATGGTTGTTTGCTTCTTAATGCTTGGGATGGTTCAAAGTGTCTTTCGTTACCGAAACTCAGTCTTATGATAAATTTTATCACGGAGATATGCTTTGATTGGTTGAACCTTGGATTTTCCAACCGTTCTAATCATGGCCAGAAGAAATAGGCGAAGAGCCTCATCTAAATACAATTCAAATCAAAGTAACAAACAGAACCAGTCTAATCAATTAGCTGAGAATGATTTGAGTGCTGCTCCTCAGGAAAAGCCTCCCATCCTAATAGATAAGAAAGAGCTGAGGGATGCTGCCTTGGAGCGGGCAAAAAACCGGCCTATTCGTGAGCGGATCATGGCTTTTTTCCGTAGGGAGAAGAATCAGGATTACAAGGAGATCATCATTAATACGGAAGCATTGGAGCGCAGGGTGGCGATGATGGAAAATGGTATTCTTCAGGGATTTGATATCGAGCGACTCGATAAAGACCGGATGGTTGGGGCAATCTTTAAAGGAAAGGTACAAAACTTGGAGGCTGGACTGAAGGCAGCTTTTGTGGATATCGGTCAGGAGAAAAATGCTTTCTTGCATTATTGGGATATGTTACCTGGTGCAAACAATGATCCGTCGGTTGAAATCGTTCGGGAAAACAAGAAAAAATCCAGTGGCAAAAATGAGGCGAAATCAGTAGGGGATATTCCCCGGGTTTTTCCAATTGGTTCTGAAATTGTTGTACAAATAACCAAAGCTCAGATTGGCAGCAAAGGACCGAGAACCACGACCAATCTTTCATTACCGGGAAGGTTTTTGGTCTTAATGCCTTATGCGGGTCAATGTGGAATATCACGCAAAATTGAGGATCGTGCTGAACGAAAACGCCTGAAACGAATTATTGGCAATTTATCATTGCGGGAAGGCATGGGTGTAATTATCCGCACTGTTGGTCAAAATAAGCCCGAACGCTTTTTTGTTAGGGACTTGCATATTCTTATGCAACAATGGGATCAGATTGAGGCGAGAATTAAAAATGAGAAAGATCCTTGCCTACTCTATGAAGAACCAGATTTAATCGGATTAACCGCCCGTGATTTTCTCACGGATGATGTCGATCGTGTACAAATTGATAACCGGGAAGATTACACACGATTAATCGATACAATTCAGAAAATCTCCCCAAAATCCAAAGCGAAAGTAGCTTTATTTGATGAAGAAATTCCTATATTCCAGCGGTTCAATGTAGAGCGTCAAATCGAACAGACTTTCATGAGGCGGGTTAAGCTCCCATCAGGGGGGGGGATTGTGATGGAAGAAACAGAGGCGTTGGTATCGATAGATATCAATACAGGGAGCCATAAGGGGAACCGAAAGGATGGGAAAAATTTTATTTTGCAGGCAAATTTAGAGGCTGCGGTCGAAGTATCCCGCCAAATGCGGCTCCGGAATCTTGGAGGTTTGGTCATTATCGATTTTATCGACATGAAGAACCGGGGAGATCAACGAAAGGTTTTTCAAAAAATGAAGTCTGCCATGTCGGATGATAAGGCTAAGCATAATATACTGCCGATCTCTGAACTCGGGATTATGCAAATCACTCGTCAGCGTCACGATGAAAGTAACTCCAGTGGTGTTTATGAATCTTGTCCCTATTGTAAAGGACGTGGAATTATTAAATCTCCTCGCTCTGTAAGTATTGAAATTCAAAGACTTGTTTCTGGTGCGGTAAGGCGGCTCAAGGCAGAAAGTCAGCAAGCTGTTAAATTGAAAATATTTTTACATCCATCAGTGTTACGCCGATTGAGAGGACCGGATGCTTCTTTGTTAACAAAACTAGAAAAAAACTACGATTTACAAATCAGCTTTGAAGGGGCAGAGACATATCATATGGAGAATTACAAAGTGGTGGACGAGTCTACCGAGAAAGAAATTCGTTAACCGTACTTAGTTTTTGTCATGCGAATCCTTGCTGTATTTGATAAATTTAAGGATTCTTTTTCGGCCCAAAAGGCATGTAAGTTGGCCGAAAATGCGGCGAAGGATATCTCTTCTGATATTGAGTTAGTGGGCTGTCCGCTGACTGATGGAGGGGAAGGTTTTGTTGATATCTTAACCCCGAAATATAGCGGTGATTTATTGGATGTAGATGCAAGAGATTCATTTGGAAATAATATAAAAGCCAAGGTTGGTTTCGTCCAACTTTGTAGTTTGCCATCAAAAGTGTGCTCATTTTTGAATCTACCCAACAAAGGTAAGCTTGCTATTATCGAAATGGCATCCGTTTGCGGATTAAGCGATATTGCTCCAAACCAACGAAACCCATGGGTAACTTCAACTCTTGGAGTCGGGGATTTGTTACTTGCCGCCAAAAATAATGATGCGGACTTTATTCTCCTTGGGATTGGAGGAAGTTCAACAAATGATGCAGGGATTGGAGCCCTGAGTGCACTCGGCTTATCTCTGAGAGAGGCTAAGGGGCAGGAAATTGAACACCCAAGTCCCGAAAATTGGGACAAGGTATCCCATTTAGATACTTCCAATCTCGAATCGATTCCTCCTGTAATTATTGCTTGCGATGTGAACAATCCCTTGCTTGGCCACGATGGAGCTACATATCAATTTGGAGGACAAAAAGGATTAAACGAAACTGATTTTCCTGTTTTAGAGAAAGGTATGGCCGGGATGGTTGAACAATTGGAAAAAGCTTTTCCCGATGCTTCCATTCGAGCAGTTGATCAAGGAACAGGTGCAGCAGGCGGGATTGGTTATGGACTTTCTTCAGCGTACAAGGTGAGTTTGGTCTCTGGGTTTGATCTGGTTTCTTGTTGGTTAGATTTGGGAAATGAAATAGCCAAGGCTGACTTTGTTATCACCGGAGAGGGCAGATTCGACTCAACTTCCTGGAGAGGAAAAGGACCTTTCGAAATCCTTTCTCTGGCACAGAATTGCCATAAAAAAGTATTTCTCGTGTGTGGTTCAATCGAGCAAAGTACCAGTGGCAAAGTGGATAAAGAATTCCCAGGAAATAGATTGATCTCAATCTCAAATGATTCCTGGCCATTGTCCAAAAACCTGAAACTCGGACCGTCCTTGTTTAGTGATGCTTGCCGGGATATTTTTTGTGATTTGCTTAAGATCAAAGCCGTTGATTCAGAATGTCCTGTAATTAAGGAAGCAAGATTCAAGAGAATAAGAAGGTTAAAAAAGTTTCTTCGCCCATTACCCCGCAGATCAAATATCCATCGTTATCCAATTTTAAAATGGTTTGCGGATACCGCATATAAAAAATCTTTTCTCTGGTCCTTTAAAGGAAGTCCTGTGCAGTCTGCACTTTTTTGGGGAATCTGGATTTCCATGCTTCCCATTGTTGGTATTCAGATGATCGTGGTATTTTTTGTATCTTTGGTCGTTCGGGCAAACCTTCCACTCATTGTTGCATTACAATGGATATCCAACCCTTTTACGATGGGACCAATCTATTTTGCAGACTACAAAATTGGGATGGTTCTATTAAAATTAATTGGTGTGGATTATCCCAAGAACAGATTATTGAGTCCAAATTTTGACTGGGCAGACTTTTCCTACAAAGAACTTATCCGCTTACTCGATACCTTTCCACCGATGTTTTTGGGCGGTTCTGTTTTGGGAATCTTTTTGGGAGTATTATCGGTCTTCCTTTACAAAATTTTCAGCAAGTTCTACAAAAATTAGATGGATAGATTAGTATGAATAATAAAATATTTGTAGCTTCAAAAGTTTTCCGTTTCTTAGGAGTTCTTCCCTTATTTTTTTTATTTTCAATATTTACTTCAGGGAAAGTGAAATTGGGCATTGATTATTTGGAAGATCAAAAATTCAAAATCCTACATGGAAAAAGAGTGGGACTGCTCACCCATCCAGCCGGTGTAAATACCAATGGTCGAAGTACCGTACTCGTCTTGCATACTGCTAAAGAAGTCAACCTTACCGCTTTATTTGGTCCTGAACATGGTATTTATGGAGACGAAAAAGCGTCGGTTCCCGTAGATGATAAGATCGATCATCGAACCAACCTACCAGTCTACTCGTTGTACGGAAAATTTCGTAAACCGACCCCCAAGATGCTCGCTGAACTAGACTGCCTCGTCATTGATTTACAAGATGTTGGAGTTCGATGTTATACTTATGTAAGTTGCATGCGTTATGTTATGGAAGCATGCTTTGAAGCCGGAGTTGAAGTAATTGTACTAGACAGGCCTAATCCGTTGGGTGGATTGAAAATAGCGGGGCCAATGATTGACCAAGAGTGGATAAGTTATGTGGGTGCTTTTCCGATGCCGTTTGTTCATGGAATGACCATAGCTGAGTTGGCATTATGGTCTAAGCAGACCCAGGGTGTGTTGAAGATTGAAGACAGGGTAAGAAAGCAAGGAAAACTTACCTTGGTTCCCATGATCGGATGGGGAAGAAATATGACTTGGCCTAAAACTGGTCTAACTTGGCGTCCCACTTCACCAAACATTCCTACACTCGACTCAGTGGCGGGTTACCCAATGACTGGGTTGGGTGCACAGATGGGCAAATTTAAACACGGTATTGGCACTCAGCATCCGTTCAGGTTTCTTACCTTTGAGGCAAAGTCACCTTCTGAAGTGAAGAGTGCATTGGAGCAGTTACAATTAAAAGGACTGTCCTATAAGATCATGGAAACCAAAGACTCGAGTGGTAAAAAAATCAGGGGAGTTTATATAATTATAAAAGATTGGACGAATTGGCAGCCCACCGAACTTGCATTTGCGATGATGCAATTGACTGCGCGATGGCAATCTCCCAGTCCTTTTTCTCAGGCAAAAAAATCTGAGATCAATCTTTTTAACAAACATGTTGGTTCAACCGCTTGGTGGACACATTTAGAAACGAGTGGTAATTCAGTGGATCCATCCTCATTTCTGCACCGTTGGGACAGAGAAGCAAAATTATTCAGGAAACAGACCGAATCCTTCCTGTTATATTAAAAAGCTGAAAACTTTTTTTACCGAATTAATTCGTCCTGTGAGAGAATTTTTAGGTGATAGGAATGTAGCACATCCTCTGCGGTTTCCTCATCTTCCATAGCAATTGCAATAACCGGCTTTCCATGGGGTTGGTGCATGAAAGAATAAACATAGTGAATATTGATCTCAGCCCGTAGTAAAGCCTTTGTAAGTAGTTGTAATGAGTCATCTTTTTCGAGTTCAACTGCGAGTACTTTTCTCTCAGTAAAGCTGATCGATAAACTTTTTAATAAACGGGCAAGGTCTTTAGGGTAGTTTGGGATGAGGCGGATTACCGCACTGTCAGTCGTGTCGAGCACAGAAATTCCAAGAATGTCGATATTCTCATCATTGAGCATCAAAACAAAATCATTTAACCAGCCAACCTTATGCTCGGCATAGATGACAAACTGCCTTATTGGTTCTTTGCCTGGATTGCGCAAAGTGGAAGATCCATCACTGGGTTCGATCATGTAAGGTATTGAGGGTTAAAGGAAAGATGAGAAGACAATGAGAACTTGCCTAATACTTAGCTTTTACCATGGTAGGGAATAATTGTAAAATGTTTCGGTTTATCATATACCTTTTACCTCTTTCTTTCCTTTATCAAGTAATTTGTGCAAACGAAGGCACCCGCTGGATAAAGTCAGACTTATCCGAACTCACTAAAGCAGCGGACTCTGGTGATGCCTATGCACAAGGTTTTTTGGCTCTTTGTCATTTACACGGGGACAAGGGATTAAATGTATCGCGTTTAGAAGCTAGGTTTTATGCCGAAAGTTCTGCAAGTCGGGGTCATTGGCTTGGAAACTTTGTTGTAGGTTATTTAAAAAGGTATAAACCCTTAGGTCCTGATCCCGCTGGAGTTGCAAAATATTTGCTGAAATCTTTTCGTGATCCAGATGGGAAATTAATCAAACAAGCTGCAATTGGCGATCCCATTGCCGCATATGTTTTAGCTGAAATTTTCATAGCTGAAGAAATAGAAGCGATTATTCAGCCCGATATGAAAATGGCTGCAGGGTATTATGAAATATCTGCCGCTTCTCGATACGCCCCAGCCTGTGTACAAAGTGCCCTTATCAATATTCATAGTCTTGATGATTCCCTTGCTGATGATTCAACTAGCATCAAAATGGGAGTCTCCCTTTTACAAAAAGCAGTGGACCAGAAATTGCCGTCCGCACATTATTATTTAGGCCGGTCTTTTCTGGAGGGTCATGGAGTAAAGATAGATAAAGAATTGGCATTTGTACATTTCCTAGCTGCCGCTGAACGTGATTATGGTCCCGCTTACATTATAGTAGCTGACTTTTATGCCTATGGTTTAACCGGTGAGCCTAAAAAAGATATGGCTATCCAATACATCGAACGAGCGATTGAGCTTCATGAGGAAGGTGCGGAAGATAAGCTTGAAGAATATATGTCCCATTTTGGTGACTTGACGAATAATACAGCACAGATACCTGAAGCAGAAACATTAGAAAAAATTATTAATCATTCACCTCCAATTGCTCGAGACCCTACAGAGCGACCTGTAGTTGCTCCTGCTAAAGAAGAGGCGAAGAGTTTCCGCGTCCCGTCTGTATATTCCAGAAACGAAAAAATCAATATTCCTGTCTTTGATGATAATGAAGAGCAATTCTCCAATAAATCTAATTTGACCAGTCAGATATCCGAAGCTTCCATTGATCAGATTCGAGAAAGTGCAAAAAAAATTTATTGGGGTCGATCTACTGATTCCTCGATGGCTCAAGCATTCCAATCTTTTGAGAAATGTGCGAAACTTGGAGATGCGGAGTCTGCTAGGTATCTCGGAATCATGTACTTACGTGGGAAAGGGGTGGAAAAGAATCCCAATGAAGCTCTTAAATGGCTTGAACTAGCCGCACAGCAAGGGGACGAATTAGCGACCAAAAACTTAGTGTCACTTCGTAAAATAATGAAATTGTAAAGCTTTTGAGATTTACCCAATTAATTAATTTCGATACAAATTAAGACACAAGGAGAGATGGCAGAGTGGTCGAATGCGCTGGTTTGCTAAACCGGTGAGGAGCTAATCGTTCCTCCACGGGTTCGAATCCCGTTCTCTCCGCCATTTGAC
>OMJS01000016.1 GCA_900299365.1 Opitutales bacterium | reverse complement strand
GATCAAGCCCTTGCATTAATGAAAATTATTGATGCTACCTATGAGTCTGCCAAGTCTGGTAAGCCCGTGGAGATTTCGTAAACTACATCCGATCTACTGAGCTTGCCAAGTAAGCCTACCCATCCTATAAATGATTCTTTTCTATGAGCAAACAGTACAACAAACTAATAAAGCGTCGACGCAGGGCAGCCTATTTGGAGCGCCGAAAAAAAGCCGTTACCGAGTCCAATCCTAAAAAAGCGACTCCAAAAGCAAAGCCAGCCCGAAAAGTTTCCAAATCCGTGCCTAAGAAACCTGCAACCAAAGAGGAGCCTACTTCTGTTGCAGCTGAAGTAAAATCTTCGGACAAAGCAACTGCGGAAGATGTACTCGGCCCTGATTCTGGTGCTCCAGAAGAAGCAAAAGCCGAGGAGGCACCTGCTGCTTCTGAAGAATAATTATTTTAATATGATCTTATCGCGGGGATATGTAAAAATCCCCGCCTTTCTTGTTTTCTTTTTTTTGGGACTCTCTTCTTGGCTTTTTGCAGAAGTTGGGCTGGAGGTGCGTAATACATCCTATTTTTCTGCCCGAGATTTTAAAAGAATACCTGAATTTTTTACCGGACAGGAGTATGAAGGTTCGAAAGTATATTGCCGTTCCAATCAAAGTGAGCGACAGGGATTCTACTTTGTGGTCAAAGTAAACAGCTCATCCACGGATTTGTCTGTGGATGCCTATTGGAAACTCGATTTAATTACTTCTATCAATCCTGCTGCACAGTCTATTAAAATTCCCATTAATAACCCAAAAATTTTCGGGAAAGAAATCTTCATAGGACTAACGGGAAATGACTGGCCTGACCCATCGGCACAAGTCCTTGCCTGGCGGCTATCTTTGCTGTGTACCGAAGGAAGTATCATTGCAAAAAAGCAGAGCTTTTTGTGGTCAAAATAGTACGTTTAGTCAATACACATGACAAGTAGGTGGAGGTCACTTTGTCAAAGGGGTGAACTTTCATTAGTTGGATTACGGGAAACCTTGCTTGGTGGGCAGAGTTTCTCTTGGTCTGCAGAGTCGGAAAATCAGTGGACTGGAGTTATTGAACAATCAATCGTTCAGTTACGATGGGTGGATGGAAATCTCAAGTGGAAGTCATCCGGCCCAAATCCAATTGGCGAGGATAGACTCCGTCATTATTTGTGGCTCGAAGATACCTATGAATCTGCCGTTGATGCATTACCATGGCGAAGCGACCCATGCCTATGTCGAGCAATCCAAAACTTTCCCGGATTAAGAATTCTTAGGCAGCCCATCGACGAGACCCTACTGGTTTTTCTTCTCAGTTCTGCAAAAAGTATTCCGCAAATTAAAAAGCTGCGTGAGAAAATCCACTACTTACTGGGCGATCATCTGGGGATGAACCAGTACGCTTTTCCGGGCTGGAAGAAGTTACAAAGTTTGAGCGAAATGAATGCACGCAACCTAGGTCTTGGATATCGGGCAAAATATTTAGTTGGAACCGCGGAAATTATCGGCCCGAATCCCAATTTTTTGGATGACTTACTAAGTCTTTCATATCTAGAAGCGAAAAACAAATTGATGGAACTTCCCGGAGTTGGACCTAAGGTGGCAGACTGTGTACTCTTATTCGGAGGAGAAAAACAAGAAGCCTTTCCAATAGATACCTGGATCCTTCAATCCTTGCAAAAACAGTACGGTATGAAGGACTGGAAAATTTCACAAATGGATGAGTTTGCCCGCATTCATTTTGGTACACATGCTGGGCTTGCCCAGCAGTTCCTTTTTTCCTACCAGCGACATTTTGATAAGGAAAAACGACAAAGGAGGACAAAAGTTTGACATTGCGCTTTCCAATCGCTCGGGGTGGCGCAAGACTTGCCCATATCCAATTGTTTAGATTTTAATGAGTTTACCAAGCCAGTTCCAGAACTACACCACTGGGCATTTTTTTGATGAAATGTTTTCCGGTGATCAGCAATTATCTGCCCGTGCTCATTATCAGCAAATCTTTCAACGTTTTGATCGTCTCACTGCGTCTGAAATATCTGACAGGCGTCAACAAGCAGATTCATCATTTCTTGAACATGGTATAACCTTTACTGTTTACGGGGATGAAGGCGGCACGGAAAGGATTTTTCCATTCGATTTAATTCCTAGGGTTATTCCGGAAAGTGAGTGGAGTATGGTGGAAAATGGGCTGAGACAACGGATCATTGCTATAAATTTATTCCTCAATGATATTTATCATGGGAGAAAGATAATAAAGGATGGCATAATTCCTGAAGAAATTGTCAATTCCTCGAAAAATTACCGTCCAGAAATGATAGGGTTTGATCCGCCTCAGGGAGTATATGCCCATATTTGTGGAACAGATTTAATCCGGGATGATAAGGGAAACTATCTCGTTTTGGAAGATAACGCCCGTTGCCCATCTGGAGCATCTTATCTTCTGGAAAACCGGGAAATTATGAAGCGTGCGTTTCCCCAGACATTTGGAGGAATGGCGGTTCGTCCAGTCGAGGCCTATCCCGACACCTTGTTGAAAACTTTGGAGTATTTGTCTCCTCGAAAGTCTCAGAAACCAGTGTGTGTTTTACTAACGCCGGGAGTTTACAACAGTGCCTACTTCGAACATACCTTTCTGGCTAGGCAAATGGGAATTGAAATTGTAGAAGGAAAAGATCTGATCGCGATTGATTCCTGCATCTACATGCGAACGACCAGAGGGTTGGTTCAAGTCGATGTAATTTACCGCCGTTTGGATGATGACTTTCTTGATCCGCTTATGTTTCGCAAAGAATCGATGCTGGGAGTGTCCGGGTTAATGGATGCATATTTGAAGGGAAATGTAGCCCTCGCCAATGCAGTTGGTACAGGAGTGGCAGATGATAAAGTTACATATGCCTATGTTCCAGAGATGATTAAATATTATCTCAACCAAGACCCAATCCTTGCCAATGTGCCCACTTATTTGTGCTGGCGGGATAGCGATCGTGCTCATGTTTTGCAAAACCTTGAGAATTTAGTGGTTAAGGCAGCCAATGAGTCGGGTGGATATGGTATGCTGATCGGTAACCAGTCGACCAAAGAGGAAAGAGAAGAATTCGCCCGATTGATCGAGGCACATCCGCGAGAATACATTGCCCAGCCAATTGTTTCTCTCTCCCGACATCCCACTTTTTGCGAAGAGGGCATTGCCGGGAGGCATGTCGATTTACGACCTTTCATACTCTACGGTGAGGATGTGGAGATTATTCCTGGTGGTCTAACCCGGGTGGCACTTAAAAAAGGATCCTTAGTGGTTAATTCTTCCCAGGGTGGGGGGAGTAAGGACACCTGGGTATTAAAGGATTTTTGAAATGCTTTCCCGAGTGGCAGATAATTTGTATTGGATGAGCCGGTATATCGAGCGGGCAGATGGAATGGCCCGAATGATTCAGGTCCATCAAAGTCAGGCACTAGAATATGCTCAAAATGATCAGCAGTTGGAAGAGTTTTGGCAGCCAGTTCTTCAATCCATTTGTGCGGAATCGGTTCATCCTGCAGAGCAGGGATTCCGAAAAATAGGCAAGACTTTGCTTTTTTCCTCGTCCTTCGCAAATTCCATTTTTTCGTCCATTTCGATTGCTCGTGAAAATGCACGTATGGTCAGGGATCAACTATCCGAAGAATTGTGGCTCGAATTGAATAACATCTATTTATTTTTTCATAATGGGGATGCCGATCAGCTTTACAAGCAGGGCTCAGATCTGCTTCTCGACCGTATAACCCGTTTTTCTCTGGTTTTCCAGGGGTTGGCGGATGCAACGATTCCCCACAGCGAGGGATGGCGCTTTCTCTCGCTTGGTAAATATCTGGAGCGGGCTGACCAGACCAGCCGGATGCTCGATACCTTAAACCTCCGCACGAAAGAACCAACCAGAGCAGACCTGATGTCAGTTTTGCGGTGTTGTATAGCCCTTTCTGCTTTTCGTCAGCAATTCCGCGGAAATCTTTCACTCAAGAATGTGGCCAACTTTCTCCTTTTTTCTGAAGATTTTCCCAGATCGATCCGTTTTTGTATCCGGGCAATAGATCATAGTTTGCACGCGATCTCTGGTGTGCCTACGGGTACTTTTTCCAATGAGGCGGAGAGGTTGACGGGCAGTACCTTAGCAATGGTTAATTTTACCGACTGGAATCAGGTAGTTGCTAAGGGGTTGCACCAGACTCTGGACGAGTTGCAAACAACTCTAATTGAAATCGGACAACGGGTCTTCGAGACCTATGTCCTGCTCCCTTCTGAGATTAAAAGCCTGGGCGAACGCAGTTCGGCCCAACTAGCCCAAGCACAACAACAGCAGTGATTCCATCTGGAATGTACTGCCTGGTTGATTGAGCACCCATTTCGATTATGCGTCTGTATATATTTCATCGCACGACTTACAGTTATCCTTCAGCGGTTACTCAAAGTTATAACGAACTAAGGTTGCACCCTTTGAGCAATGATTGGCAAAAATGCATCTCCACAACACTCTCAATTTTACCAATTTGTCGCCCTCAAAGTTACTTGGATTTGAATGGTAACATTGTTCATTTTTTTGAACTCCCCGAAGCACACCACAGGTTGCTTATTGAGGCCCGCTCCATTGTGGAAACGATATCGCAAGTAGATTTCCAAAATTTTCCCTACGGAGTAAACCTTTCCAAGCTTTCAAAAATGGAAGGTATACCCGAGTGCAGGGATTATTTACAAACCTCCACTTATGTGGAAATAAATCCGGAGGTCTGGAGAATGGCCGTAGATATACAGGATAGCTCAAAAGATGTATTTCAAACAGCCTATCAGGTAATGGAATTCATTTACCAAAATTTTGAGTACTGTAAGTCAACCACAACGGTGGATACTCATGCCAATGAAGTACTAAAAATCCGCCGGGGTGTTTGCCAGGACTTTGCCCATGCGGCCCTAGCACTTTGCAGGTGTATAGGTATTCCGGCCCGATATGTAAGTGGTTATTTCTATGACTCCTCCCGGGACCAGAGAATGCGCGGAGCGGAGGCATCGCACGCCTGGATTGAAGTGATGGTGGGTGGGCATGGCTGGTTCGGTCTAGATCCGACCAATAACCGTGTCGTGGACGATACCTATGTGATTTTGGGTACGGGGAGGGACTACAGAGATGTTGCCCCTGTTACTGGGTCCTACTATGGACCCAGTCCAGATGGCTTTGAAGTTACCGTGCGGGTGAAGAGCACGGATGATTAGAAGGAAAAATTCACCGATCTATTGGCTAACGGAATCGAGTTAATGAGTTGTTTGGTGTACTCGGTCTGTGGGTCGTTGTAGATACATTCCGCTGATCCAGTTTCGACAATCTTTCCATTTTGCATAACTGTGATTTCATCAGACATGAATTTTACTACCCCAAGATCGTGCGATATAAAAAGATATGTTAAGCCCCGCGAATCCTGAAGAGATTTTAATAAGTTGAGAACCTGTGCTTGCACAGAGACATCCATTGCACTGACGCATTCATCACAGACAATAAATTCTGGCTCAGTGGAGAGGGCTCGGGCCACACATATTCTCTGTCGTTGCCCGCCTGAGAATTCATGAGGATAGCGTGCCAGATGCTCCTCTCCCAGTCCAACCTCCTCGAGAAGATCAATTACTTTCTTAAGTCTTTCCTTTTTTGAATTTCCGATCTGATGAACCATCATCGGCTCAAGCAAAGTCTGTTCGATCGTCAGCCGGGGATTGAGGGAGGCATAAGGGTCTTGAAAAATAATCTGCATGGATTTGCGGAAATACATTTCACTTTTCCTTGTCCCAAGGTCCATTAGTCTGTCCTGAAAAAGAATTTCTCCAGATGTTCTAGTAACCAGGTTAAGCAACGCTCGGCCAAGGGTGGTTTTGCCTGAGCCAGATTCCCCAACCAAGCCAAGAGTGGTTCCCTGACCAATCGATATGGAGACATTATCGACTGCCCGGACGGGCCCATTTTCCGAGGTAAATTGAACTACCAAATCCTTTCCAACTAAAAGATTTTTTCGAGGGTGTAAAAATCTTGAATGGGCTCCTTTCTTCTGTGTATGAGGCTTCTGCTCCGCCGAATGGCTCATAAAATCCTCCACGGTAGGAAGACGCCAAAGGGTATTTTCCAAAGTCGGACGACAGGCGATCAATGCTTTTACATAGGGATGCTGGGGATTTTTAAAAATGGATGCGGTATCATTTTGTTCAACCACCTTTCCTCGGTACATCACTACGACACGATCTGCTAATTCAGCAACTAAGCCTAAGTCATGACTGACAAACAGTACACTGACTCCAAGATCGGAACAGAGTTCGCGAAGAATGGTCAAGATTTTTGCTTGTACCGTAACATCAAGAGCGGTGGTAGGTTCATCCGCCAAAAGCAAGGCTGGTTCAGTGATTAAAGCCATCGCGATCATTGCCCGTTGCCTCATGCCTCCAGAGAATTCATGAGGGTAGGAAAGTGGAAATTCTTTCACCCTTTTAACCCCCACTTTCATAAGCATTTCCACGGCTTTAGCCTTGGCTTCTGCAGGATTGTAAATTTTGTGAATAATTAATGGCTCTGCAACCTGATCAACCACGGGGAGGTAAGGGTTCAGGCAACTCATGGGGTCCTGAAAAATCATGGAAATTTCTTTGCCGCGTATCTTCCTTATACTCGACTCAGAATAGTCGAGTAAATCCTTGCCAGACCATTCAACCTTTCCGTTATCTACTCGGGCGGGTGGGGTGGGCAGTAGTTGAAGGATGGAATTACAAGTGACTGACTTGCCGGATCCCGACTCGCCCACGAGGCCAACAATTTCCCCGGGCTCAATGGCCAGCTCAATTCCTTCCACTGCACGGATTGTTCCTTCGCGGGTATGAAAAGAAACTTCTAAGTTTTTGATCGATAAGTGTCCCATTAGATCAATCCTTGGAGGATTTGGGGTCGAGGGCATCCCGTAAACCATCCCCCAAAAAATTCAGTGCAAAAAGGGTGAGGCAAAAAAAAGAACCGGGAAAAAAGAGGAGCCATGGGGCTGCGTCCATTTTTTCAGCACCTTCCTTGATTAAGCTTCCCCACGAGCTCATGGGTGCCTGTACCCCAAGACCAAGAAAGCTCAAAACGGCTTCTAAAAGCATCACTGCAGGAACCGTCAGGGTGGCATAGATGATTATGGGCCCGATCAGATTTGGCAGTAAGTGTCGGAAAAGAATACGGGAGTGTGAATATCCCAGTGCCCTAGCTGCTTCCACAAACTCGGCCTTTTTAAGGTTTAAGGTCTGGGCCCGAGTAATCCGAGCCATAGTTAACCACTCGACTGCCCCAATTGCCAGAAAGAGCAAGAGAAAATTTCTTCCAAACAACACCATCAATAAAATTACAAAAATAATGAAAGGAAGAGAGTAAAGTACATCGACTGCCCGCATCATCCATGCATCCATCCGGCCCCCTAGGTATCCTGAAAGCATTCCATAGGTTACTCCAATTACCAATGAAACCAAGGTGGCGAGAAGCCCAACTGCCAGAGAAATCCTGCCTCCATAAGTAGTACGGGCAAAGACATCCCTGCCCAAATTATCAGTGCCAAATAAATGATTTTTGCCAGGTGATTGAAATATATGATCCAAGTCTTGCTGTTCGTAAGAATAAGAAGATAGCCATGGACCTACCAGAGATATTAGAAAAATACCCAGCAACAGATAAATGCTGAGCATGGCCATGCGGTTTGCGCGCAATCTAAGCCAGGCATCACGGCCTAATGATGAGGATTGCTGGGTCATCTTACTTCTCGGGATTTAGGATCGAGCCATGCTTGAAGAAGGTCGACTAATAGGTTTAAGAGAATGATCAGGGTGGCATAAAAGAGAACGGTTCCTAGAACCATGGTGTAATCACGGTTGAATGCAGCAGTCACAAAAAATTTCCCTAGTCCTGGAATAAAAAAAATACTTTCGATCACAAATGATCCACTAATCAGACCGGCAAATGCCGGTCCCAAAAAAGTCACCACTGGCAAAAGTCCTCCTCTGGCAGCATGCTTCGTTAAAACCCGCAAGGAAGAGGCTCCCTTTGCCCGAGCGGTCCTCACATAGTCGAGTTGCAAGGTTTCTAGCATGCCAGCCCTAGTGAGACGGGCAATGTAAGATGCGTAAAACAAACCAAGGGTTAGGCTGGGAAGTACCCAGTCAGAGGGACCATGCCATCCAAGAGCCGGAAAAATGCCAAGCTGGGTGGAAAGAGTATAAATCAGCAATGGGCCAAGTACAAAGGTGGGCAGGCAGATTCCTGCCATCGACAGGCTCATCGGTAAATAATCAAGCCAAGAGTTTTGGCGCAGGGCAGCCAGCATACCTGCGGGGATTCCGATAAGTAGGGCGATTAATAAAGAGAACAGACCCAAGGTCAATGATACCGGAAATGCCGTGGCAATGAGTTCAGATACTTCCCAGTCTGGATACTTAAAAGACGGACCTAAATCACCACGCAATAAATTTTTGAAATAAAGCAGGTATTGATGGAATAATGGTTGATCTAACCCGAAATGACTTTGCAATTTCACTTTGATCTCTTCAGGAATTGCTCTTTCCGAATCAAAGGGTCCACCGGGGGCATACCGGGTCATAAAAAAGGTCAGGGTGGCAATGATCCAAATTGTGGGAATAGCTTGCAGGAAGCGGGAAACAATCAGTTTGCTCACGGATGATCCTCCTTTGCTAAGTAGACATATTTGTAAGGATGGTGATCAAGCAGGGTAGGATACCATCCTTTTACTGTTGGGTGACGCAAGGTAAGGTGAACATAAAAATAAAGGGGGAGAATGGGTGTTTCCTCGGCGAGTAGGTCTTCGCAGGTTTGAAAGCTTTTCCATCTTTCCTCCTTAGATATAGAAATCTCTGCCTGGTGCAGGGCTTGATCATAGCTTTTGTTTGCCCATCCAGTCATGTTCAATCCGTCACCAGACCTCCACATTTGTAGAAAAGTATGAGGATCCACATAATCTCCGATCCATCCAGCCCTGGCTAGGGTAAAATCTCCATTCGAGATGGTGGACAAGAAGACTTTCCACTCCATATTCAGAAGTCGAATTTCCACACCAAGTATATCTTTCCACATTCCATGCAGGGCTTCCGCAACTTTTTTATGCCCTTCGGAGGTATTGTAGGACAATTCGACAGGAGGGAGTTTTTCCAGGCCTTTTTCTTGAAGATATGAATTGAGCAAAGATTTTGCGGTCTCAGGATCGTGCCCGAATCCAGGATCGGGATAAAAACCACCGGTGCCAGGTGGAGTGAATGTAGAGGCAGGTGCCTGTCCGCCCTTGAGTACTTTTTCCACCAGTCTTTTCCGGTCGATTGAGAGAGAGAAAGCACGCCGCACTCGGGCATCGTTAAAAGGTGGCATATCTAGATTAAAACGGTAAAAGTAGGTGCCGAGATAAGGTTCAAAGTGTAATTCATCTGGATATTTTTCTTTAAGGAAATCAATGCGATCTGCGGATACACTCTGGGTAAGATGAAGAAATCCTGATCTGTATGCTCGTTCTTCAGTGTAGACTGCCTCAATAGGGTAGAATCGGATACCCCGTAAACGAACTCTCTCTGCATCCCAATAATGTTTATTCTTTGCTACCTCGATGACCGAGTTGATGTGATGTTTTTTCAGTTTGAATGGCCCATTTCCAACGAAATTGTTGGGTTTGGTCCATGCCGACCCCATTTTTTCATAAGCCTCGAACTTTTCAATTGTTGGCTGGTGAACGGGAAACCATGAATAATGGTTGAGAAGCTCCAGAAAATAAGGGACCGGATTTTCAAGGGTCAGCACCAAGGTATCAGCATCCAAGGCTTTCGCACCAATATCCTCAATCGCAAGTGATTTAAGACTTTGGTGAAATTCCTTGGCATTTTTCAGTGGGTAAAGCATCGAGGCATATTGAGCACCGAGGTTGGGGTTAAGTATGCGACGGAATGAATAAACAAAGTCATGAGCCGTTACTTTGTCTCCATTGCTCCAGTGGGCATTCTTTCTTAGATGAAAAATATATGTTCTTCCTTCATCTAAGACTTCCCATGATTTTGCTACCCCAGGAAGTGGCTTGAGGGTTTTAGGATCTTCGCTTACGAGCCCCTCAAGCAAAGCAGAAAGAATATTGTGAGCAGCCACACTGGTTGCCAAGTGAGGATCGAGATATTGGGGTTCAGATCCCAGTCCAAAGTGCAAGATTTGTTCATCGAGGGCAGTTTCCATATTGGACTGTTGAGTACAGCACAATAGCATTGAAAGGATAAAGCCAAAGCAAGAGAAGTAGGTACCTAGGAAAAAAAAACTTTTATAAGCCGTGTTGTGCATGAATGATTCAGTCAAAATACGAAAGAGGCATTTCGATATGGCAAGCAAAAGGATCAAGAATTAATAGATAATACATATTTGTTCATTTTGTAATGCAGTATTTGATGGAAAAAATATTTGGATGAATCTTATTCCAGATCCCTTAATTTTAAGGAATAAGAAAAGGCTTGCGGGAATTTCCCGCTCTGTCTTTTATCCAACTAATATACCCTTAACCCCCAGATTTTCTTCATGTTAAAGCCCTTGGCCTATCTTCTTTCATTTCTTTATATATTAGGCATATCTGCCCTTGCTCAAAACCCGGCTGATATGCCCATGCGGCAAGTAATGAGCGAGGCACAGCAGCTTATCGGAGCTGGCGATTATGCCACCGCCGCCCCTTATTTAGATCAGCTCGAAATCCGCTTTGCTGGAGAAGGAAACCCAGAGGTGGAAAAAATATTAGAACAATTTGGCTATGTTCGCGGAGTGGGATACTTGCAAAACTTTGGTAAAACCGGAGATATGGCAAACATGCAAAAAGCAGCTGATGCATTTGCCAAGTTTGTAGAAAAATATCCAGAGAATGAAAACGCAGTATCGGCCATGCAACAAAGAACCACCTGTTTGCGAGCATTACAGAAGTGGGACGAGGCCGCAGAGGTGATCGAGGAATTACTAGACGAGGATAAACCCTTTAAGAAAAAAATTCTCAAGAGGAGCGAGCTCATGAACCTGTATTATGGCCGGGCTCAATGTTACCATATTAAACAAAATTGGAGGATGGGAGAAAATGCCTTTGCTGAGCTTCTTAAGTTTTCCGATCTTGCTAAGGATGAAGACCGTGCCGCATACGCCGTTTCATGCATGGTAGAAATGTTTGTTCAGGAAAAAAGAGTGGACGAAATCTTCCCATTATTACCGCGATTATCCGGTGACACTCCTGCCCGGTTTGACCTTCGCCTAAATGTGAACCTCATGCAGGGGGCGGAGATTCTCAAGGAACAGGATCGTCAGGTGGAAGCATCTTTGCTCTTTGCCCTTACGATGACAACCGAAGAGATTGTAACTTTCTATACCGCCCGGGAAGAACAACTATCCTATGAAATGGATCAAATTCAAAACTTTATTGATGCCCAGGGAAGACGTTTGCCTCCAAAAAGAGTTTCTGCCCTTAAAAATAGAATCAATGACTTGGCAATGAAGGCAACCAGTGCCAGGAGTCACCTCAAGCTGGCCAAAGACACACCGTCCTTTACTACCGTATTACGCTGGCGAAAAGCAGACAACTTTCAGGCTTGCAAAAGAGAGTGGGAATCCTTCTGGGCGTTTTATTGGCTATACAAAGATTTTCCCGATCATGAAATGTTGGAAAATTTTATTTATGCCGCCTTCGCATCCGCAAACACTGTAAAGTATCGGGAAAAATCTATCGAGCTTGGAGAGGAATACCTAGCCAATAAAGAACTGGTTAAATTTAGGCCAGACGTTACCTTCATAATGGCAAATGCTTACCGCAAAGAAGCGGTCACCCAGATGGGCATTGTTGAGGAATTGCAGTCTTCCCTAGCTACCGTTGATAAAGAGCGGGCAACAGCTGCGAAAGCCAAGGCCGATCAATATCAAGCCAGATTTTTTGAACTATGTGATGATTTTCTCGAAGTCATGCCAGAGCATAAATATTCCCGGGAATTTATCGGTATGATGGGTGCGGAATTTTTTAAACGGCAGGAATTCGACAAATTACTCAATAAATTTGCCGGATTTGAAAATGGTACCTTCGACCCGTCCATAGGTTATGCCAACAAAACAGAACTTCAAGGCACCCAAGCAATGGGACGGATTAATTATATGAGTGGACTGGCCTTTCTAGCCAGTGGGAATTATGATGCAGCAAAACCATTTCTTGGTGCCGTGGTCGGGGTAAGTATCGATGGTTTACCCTTAGACGAAGCAGCTGTAGAGGAGGATTGATGATGAAACCGCTCGCCAATAAGCCAACTTTTTCCTGCCTTAACTTCGCCTCTTTTATGCCAAGCAAAATTTTCTTATCTATAATCAGTTCGTTATTTCTTTGGAGCTGTGGAGGAGATGAAACTGCTTCAGTTGAGGAGGGTGCCGAGCAAGGTTCAGCGGAAACAGCTAGCACCAAAGAGGTCAGTAATTTGAACCTCGAAGATGCACCAGCTCCCGAACCATTTGAGCAAACCGAAGAAGATCCCGAACCCGTTGAGATTCCTGATCCCAATGGTGTATTTCTGCCAATCTATGAAGATAACGGTGGAAAAATGGAGATGGTTAAAATGAATGACCAACCGGTATACACCAATGGCGAGGGGTATTTTTTGTGGACCAACGGATCCCTTTGGAAAATTACTACTAAACCCGGGTCCGGGCGGACAGTCGCATCAGGCGGAGAAGCCTTGGTGGGTTCTTGGCCAAACGGAGCAAACGCACGCTATTCTCCAGATGAAGAGTATGCCAAGCAGGCAATGTTTCGATTGGCAGTAGCATTCCAAGGATCTCAGGATAATGAGAATGCAATTCGATTGTTCCAGCAATTCGTCACACTTTTCCCAGATGATAAACTTGTTGCTGAAGTTTACTTAAGCATGGGCGACCTTGCCACCAGTGGGTTGGGCCCGGATACCCAGCCAAATATCAAACAAATTCGGAATGCACGTTCGAGTTATGTCAAGGTGCGAGAAAACACTCAAGAGATTGGATTAATCTCAGATTCTACCGCTAATGAAGGAGGTTTGCTTGAACGGGTGGGTGAGAACCCAGAAGGTATTGTGAATCACTTACTCAGTTTTGATAAAGACTCGGATAATTGTGTCGGCAAAACGGAGTACGATGCGTTTAAGAAAGAAATGGGAGATGCATTTGTTTTCGTGCTATCTGATCATGATTTTAATGGTGACGGGAAACTGCAATTTGAAGAACTATATGATGCCGCAACCAGTGCCTGTTATAAGGATTTGGAAAAATTGTATACCGATTACATGGAGAAATTTGGTTCACAAAACGGTGCCCAAGTGGCAAAGGCGACTGAAAAGATCGGGTTTGCTAAGGAGAAATTGGGCCAGCCCTCTGCTATGCTTCAGTTATATTTTGAAGACATTCGAAAATTCGGTAACGACCCAACAAACCTGGGAGTCGATGATATCCTCAGAAAATACTGTGAAAAATATCAACACTACGAAGATAAGTTTGGTCAAACTTTGGAGATCTTGGAAAAGCTCCAAAACCCGTCAGATGCGATATCCTTTACTTTTACCGACCGAAAAGGAATCGAACAACAAGTCGCAGGAACGATTGAGGAAATTATTCTGGACCGTGGGAAAAGCCTTTCCTTCTTGTCCTCTCAGTACAAAAACATGGATCCCAAAATTTATGAAGAAATTGTCAAGTACCGCGGAGGTGTCTTCAACAATCCTGCTCACATTGAAAAATTTAAAGGATATTTGAAGAAGTACCAAGGGCTCCAATCTGGATTCCCCAAAGATTTGTCTCCCGCCAAAGCATTTGCCTCGATGTTGCAGGAAGCAGAGTCAAACGGACAGAAGGCCTTGGAACTTCGAATGCGGGCTAATCTCGACCGCATTGGATCGAGAATAGGCTCGGACTATAATCCCCAGACAAACGATTTTCCTGCGGCCAGCCCGGGCGTGTTAGTATGGATGGCTGAAAAGATGCTAAGCCAAAACTCATTGAATGATTCGATGGCGGCGATGGAAAGACTGATGCAAGTGTACCCCAACGCGGAAGGAGAACTTCTGTTCTCCGCAAACTATATAATCGGTCAAATACATGACAAAAATAAAGATTTTATTGATGCAGCGACCAGTTATGATTCAGCGATTACCAATGCGCCCTGGCATTCCCGCTCAAATGATGCGAGATTGCGCAAAGGGTATGCTCTTTATGAAATTGCCAAGTCAAATAAGGATAAGGAAAAATTTCTTCTCGCCCAGGCATCTTTTGGGGAAGCTCGTGACAGCGATGAAAGTTCCATGGAATTAAAAGGGGAGTGCTCTTTCATGATGGGCGAATGTCTCAAGGAAATTCGGGATTACGAGGGTGCATCCCGTCATTTTGATGATACTACATCACGCTATGCATCCTCGGGCAAATGGGCAGAGAAAGCCTTTGATCAAGCCATTTATTGCTACGAAAAAGTAGGAAAGCCAGATCAAATTGATCGATTGGAAAAAAGACGGGATGACTGGCTGAGGAGATACCAATGATAAAAAAATTAATCAATCTTTCGTGTTGGACACTAGTATTGTCCTTGTTTTGTTTGCCAACAATTGTATCCGCTGAGGATTATTTTAAGAAATTTGCCGGTAAAATACCTGTAAAAGTTCACTACTTAAAATCGGCTGCTACCAAGCCGATGAATCTTCTGGGAATAGATGCTGCCCGAGGTATTGTTTATGCAGAGATGGAGGGTTCTGGCAGACTGGAGCTCGAACTTAGGCAATTGCAACGCCAGAATATAGCAAAGTTTGAATTTAACTGGTCCAGAAATGGGAAGACTTACCTAAATTATCTCGCAAACGAGCAGTACGACCCTCGTATCTTAACCGCTCTGCGACCGGAGGTTTATAAAGTCATGCTATTTTTAGAAATGCCTTTTCAGTACCTAGCCATACATGATGACTGTTTAACTTATGTTCAAGGCTTGCTCGGAATGGAGCAATACAATGAAGCATTTTACCTTCTATCCCGGCTAAATTTGTCGAAATTAGATGAGTTTGGTTATCGAGATTTTTCCGAAGCAGCCTTGGAGTTATGTGGAAAAATGATCGCTGCGAACAAGGATTCAGCAAAAGCATCGCAGGCCCTATTAAAGCGTATTTCTATTCGCGACAATAGTAGTGATCACGCATCCTATCTTAGATTGGCCGACTCTTTGAGGACACAAGGCTTGTACGCGGAAGCTATTGGTGAATATACTCGTCTTACACCGATTGTTGCCAAAGACCCCAACAGTCCACTGAATAAAATTCTGCAGATTTGGCCGGTCTATTGTTATGTCAAATTATACGAAATTTATGCGCCTGCTGCAGCAAAAGACAAAAGATATGCGGAAGCCGCTGGTAAAATGTTTAATTCTGCGGTGCAAGGATTAAAGAAATTAGATGAAGATCCACCTGCCCGTAACACAAATGAATATTCCCTATATAAATTGTTGAGGTCCCTCATTCGTGTGCAATATGCCAGACAGTATGAAGCAAGGGGGGATGAATTTAAATCTTCCGACTATTATCGCCAGTCTGTGCTTGAGGTAACCGAGGGTATTGTCAACGCCCGGATTGGGCTTGATTGGTTACCCGAGTCATTGATGATGGCTGGAGATGCATACGAGAAGCTCGAACTTCAAGAAGCAGCCAAAAATGTTTACAATCAGGTAAAAGTTTTCTTTCCCAAAACAAAGTGGGAAAAGTTAAGTACTGAACGATTGGCAAACCTTCCTCAAACCTAAGATATAAATCCTCGTTGACCTAAATCGATATTCTTACTTTTCTAACTTCTTAAATCGCAATGCTAAGCTCTATGAAAATTCGTACCATCCGTGTAGCCGTCTACTTATTACTTTTTTACTTAACCCTGTCGCCGTCCATGTTGGTGAACAGTGCTATGGCTCAAGACAGCAATTTATTTGTCGCTGCCTGGACAAACTTAGGCCCGACCTTTTTTATTGTATTCTTACTGCTAATCATTGCCGGCATTACTTTGATTATTTTCAATTCAATTGCGGTCAGGCGAAAAGCATTCATCAAAGACGATGTTCTTAATCCTATTATGGATGCAGTTAAAGGCTTGGATATCGAAGGAGCCAAAGGCCTTTGTGACCAATACAAACTTCCAGTCACTTCTATTCTCAAAGGGGGGCTTGAACGCATTCAGGACGATGAGCTTGATATCGAGGCAATTGAGAAGGGGTTGGATGAAAATGCAGCCCTGCACATGTCTAAGCCATTTACCTGGATTAATATGCTTAACACAGTTGGCTCCATTGCTCCCATGGTTGGACTACTTGGTACAGTTGTCGGTATGATCGGTGCATTTGCGGTTCTTACGAGTGCAGGTATGGGAGGTGAAGCGAGTAAACAAATGGCCGGCAATATCGGAAGTGCACTTTGGACCACTGCAGCTGGTCTCGTCGTTGCGATTCCCTGCTTAATTTCTTACTTTCTGTTCAAAACAAAATTTGGGAACATTGCTGCCGAAGTGAACCAAGTGACCGGAGAAATGGTCTTTACTCTAGTTCGGGCAGCCCGAGGAGGCTTTGACGATGAAGGTGGATCCGAGGAAGCATATGAAGAGGCTGCCTACGATGAAGAAGTAGCTCCTGAGCCTGCCTAATAAATTTAATTTTCAAAAGAATCCACAATTCTGCATTCCTCTTAGAATATGGCAAAGTTCGAAGTGCCAGAGAGCAATGACTCACCGGATCTTACTCCGATGATCGATGTGGTTTTTCTACTTATTGTTTTCTTCATGGTTGTAGCCCAACAAGTGTCTGAGCAATATGTGGAGTTGTCCGACCCAAAACTAGGTATCGCATCGAATGCTAAAGTTCCGGAATCCCCTCCATCTCGGACCATTATTTCAGTGGACGACGATCCATCCATGGGGCAAATGATTTATTGGGGTGAGCAACCCATTGATATGTCGCAAATTTCTGTCGCTGTTGCGAGAAACCCAACATGGAAAGTGTTTTTAAGATACCATGTTGATATTCCTGCATCGGTTCTAAACGATGTACATGAACAGGTGTTAATGGGCGGGCAGTCCAATGTTGTATTTGCTGCCTTTAAATCCGCAGAATAAATAATTTTATTTCATGGATACCTTTAAAAAGATTCTGGATGATGTCGATGAAGTCGACTTAACACCGATGATCGATGTCACCTTTCTTTTACTTATTTACTTCATGGTAACAACCATGATCAAACAGCCTGAAGCGGAACTTTCAGCTATCTTGCCTGGCAAATCAGCACCCAGTAGTTACAACAAACCAAAACCTGAATCGCACATTGAAATAGATCCTGATGGATCCGTTCGTGTTGATGGCAATTACATGGGAAATGCCCTACAAAGCTTGGATTTACCCGATGTTAAGCAATATTTATTGGGTGAAAAAAGTAAGCACGGAGAAGACTTTGTGGTTCATATTTGGACCGACCCCTTGGCTAATTGGCAAGCACCCTTAGCTGCGCTTAATGCATGTGGCGCCGCAAAAATCAAAAGTGTGTCTCCCAATATGAGACGCAAGTAATTTTTATACCCGTGGTAGTATGTAAATTCTTGCATACCCGAATGCGGGTCAACGATCTGGATGCAACCCTAGATTTTTACCAACGGGTATTTGGTTTGGAGGTAACACGTAGGCATGAGTCTCCTCGTGGTTCAAAACTTGCTTTCTTATCTGTTCCCAACAGTGAAGAGGAAATTGAAATTACTTATTTTCCCGGTTCCGGGCCCGTTGAAGTACAGGAAGATTTAATGCACCTTGCGTTCGAAGTTAAAAGCATGGAAGAGTTTCAAAAGCATTTGGAATCTGTTGGTGAAAAATTAAGCGATGGCCCAACCAAGAGTTCCTCCGGATCCACCTTTGCCTTTGTAGACGCCCCGGAAGGGTATGAAATTGAAGTGATTGAGAGACCGAAATAAATCATCATCACCCGGTTATGGTTGGTCGAGTTTATTTAAATGCCAAAAGAAATCTCCCCTTATTTGAAAACTATCTTTTTTTTGTTTAGCTCGATTTACTCACTGCTGGCGGGACAAGAAGGTGAAAAATCCCAAATTCTTTTCGATGGAAAAAATTTGGATAACTGGTCTGTAACAGACTATGCGGGTCATGGGGAGGTTAAACTGGATGGGAATGGAAGTGTGTCCCTAGAGTTTGGAATTGCCCTAACTGGTATCCATTGGACAGGTAAGCCCTTACCGAGGGTAAATTATGAGATTCAATGGGAGGCCCTTAAAGAAATGGGAACTGACTTTTTTGGCTCTCTCACTTTTCCATACAAGCAAAATCATGCTACTTTAATCCTTGGCGGATGGGGGGGAGCCTTGGTTGGGATTTCCTGTATCGATGGATTTGATGCTTCAGAGAATGAGTCTTCTACCGCTCATTTTTTTAAGCCTAATCAATGGTACCAATGTAGGCTTAGAGTAACGGATACTCATTTCAAATTTTGGGTAGATGGGGAGAAGCTAATCGATTGCGATATTGATGGGCGGGAAATATCCATGCGCACTGGAGAGATTGAATTGTCCACCCCACTGGGCTTCTCCACTTACGATACTACTGGATTAATTCGAAAAGTCGCCTTGTCTAAATTAGGTAATTCCGCATTAGAGTAGCCAACAAGGTAGATCAAGTTTTGTTAACTGGATTGGCAGAATTTGGATTCGGAGATTTCCCGAAGTCTTAACTGCCCGCATGCTGCATCAATGTCATGACCTTTTTCCATTCGCAGTGTTACTCTAGGAGGATTACCAATCTCTACTTTCCTGTGAAATGCCTTGATTTGTTCGAGCCTGGGTCTTCGCCAATGTAAGCCCTCCACTTTATTGTAGGGGATTAGGTTAATTTTGGCATTGAGTCGGCGGGCATGAGAAGCAAGTAACTCAGCTTGTTTAAGGTCATCATTAATTCCTTCGATGAGAATATATTCCAACGTGATCATCTTTTTGCGTTCCTGAATAAATTGCTCGCAGGCGGCTAGGAGTTGATTCATTGGAAACTTTTGATTGATGGGCATGATTTTCTGCCTTGTTTCATCGTCCCCACCATGCAGAGAAATGGCGAGTCGGATTTGAGCAGGATATTTAGCAAGCTCGACGATTTTAGTAGCCAAACCACTGGTGGAAAGGGTTAAGTGCCGGGCTCCAATACCAAGACCATCGGGTGAAATGATTTGATCGAGAGCAGGCAAAAGGGCAGGCAGATTGGCCAGTGGTTCACCCATGCCCATGAAGACTAAATTATCTATTCTTTTTCGGGCTTGTTTTCGGGCAAGAAGTACCTGCCCAACTATCTCGCCAGTGCTTAAGTTTCTTTTTAACCCATCCAACCCACTGGCACAGAATTTACAACCAATCGCACAACCCACTTGGGTGGATACACATAATGTTAACCGGGAGGCACGAACTCCCTGAGTGCCCTCAGTAGCGGGAATAAGAACGCTCTCTATCAGTTGTCCATCCCTGAGTTTCCACAGAAACTTTTGAGTAGTATCAGCGGACCCTTGAGAACGAATCAATTCCATGGGCAGGAGTGACCACTTCTTTGATAATTCTTCGCGAAGTGATTTCGGTAAGTTGGTCATTTCTTCCCATGTAAAACAACCTTGTTCAAAAACCCAGCGACGGAGTTGTTCACGGCGATACTTTGGAACACCGTCAAGCGGCCAATCTTCAAAAGTTTGATCGATTAAAAGGGTAGACATGTTCACATCGATAAAGGAACGAATAAGGTATGGCAAACGTTGAGGTATATTCCGGCTTGCCCGAAAACCAATATCTTAAGAGCATATAACTAATAAGATGACCCACTCCCTTGTCGACCAGTGTTTAAAAGATTTAAGCCGTGCAGGTTTGCGGATAACTAAGCAAAGAAGAGCTATGCTGGAGGTACTTGCAGATGCACAAAATCCCTTGTCTGCGGAGGAGACTCATTCAGAGCTCCCCAATGCTACTTGTGACTTGGTCACGGTATATCGATCCCTTGATCAATTGGAACGGATTGGAGTGCTTCAACTAGGGGTTAGGGAAAATGGAACAAAGGTTTATTGTCTTTCTCATGGTCATGACCACCACCATCACCTTACTTGCCGGGCTTGTGGACGAACCGAACGGGTTGATCTATGCATGGGGGAAGAACTTAACCAGGTGGGCTATTCTTTCGGGTTTACTGATCTCACCCATGTGATGGAGGTTTTTGGAACCTGCCCAGACTGTAAAGATAAGAATTAAGATAAACTTTGTTAAAAAAATTTCTATTTTTTAGGATTCTCCCTTGCTAGTGGTCTTTTTTTTATAAAATATTATTTTTTATTACTCTTTGTATGATTTTGAATATCCTCAAATTATCCTTTTCGCTACTCTTGGTCAAAATTGCTTTGGCAAATCAGGATGATGATTTGCTAAGGATCGAAAAAGCATTGAGGGAAATCGATTCAGTCCAGTCTTCTAAAGTACCGAAAATTTTAGTTTATTCAAAGGCAAGTGGTTTTGCCCATAAATCAATTCCTACAGGAATAAAATCACTTCGTGCCCTTGCGAATAAGACGAAAGCATTTTTACCTGAATTTACCAATGATGTTAGTGATTTTAATAAAGAAAATCTCCAGGGTTTTGACGGGATCATTTTTAACAATACCACCCGGGTGGAGAAAGCATTTCTTACTCCTGACCAGCGAAACGGACTACTAAATTTTATCAAACAGGGTAAAGGTTTTTCGGGATTCCATGGAGCATCTGATGGGGGTATGCCCAAGTGGAATGAGTATACGGAAATGGTGGGGGGATGCTTTGACGGACATCCATGGAATGCTGGGGGAACATGGCCATTCAGAGTAGAAGATACTAGTCATCCATTGTGCAGGAGCTTTTCCTCCACCACATTTCGATTTTCCGATGAAATATATCAATACAAAGGCTACAATCGGCAAAACCTTCGGGTGCTTGTAAGTTTAGATGCTAAGAAGAGCGGGAAGTCTGGGAAGTCTCCGACCAACGATTATCCGGTTTCTTGGGTAAAAGCTTACGGTAAAGGAAGGGTTTTTTATTCCAACTTTGGACATAACAAAGCCAGTTGGTGGACACCTTTTATTCTAGAGCACTTTTTAGCAGGTATTCGTTGGTCAGTTCGTGAATTAGATGGAACGCTTGAAAGCCTTCCTCTCAATAATAAACTACCTTCTAAGTAGATTTTAAATCACAATATAATTACAAACATAAATATGAGTAATCAAGATTCAGTAAGTCGAAGAAAGTTCATGGGTTCCGCTGCCTTAGCGAGTGCCGCAGTTTCATTCCCCAATGTTCTCACCGCCGAAAGCAAAGGGAAAGAAGTTATCCGTTTTGCATTGATTGGATGCGGGGGGCGAGGCAAGGGTGCTGCTGCACAGGTAATGAATTCTCCTCATAAAACCGAATGCGTGGCATTAGCGGATGCCTTTATGGATACTGCTAAGGGTGCACAAAATTATCTCAAACATGTGGGGCATGAGGATAAATTAAAAGTTACAGACGACACCATTTTTGCAGGACTTGATGCCTACAAAAAGGTTATGGAAATGGATAATGTAGATTTAGTTCTTCTTACTACTTCCCCTGGCTTCCGTCCCTTGCATTTCGAGCATGCGGTCAATAAGGGTAAACATGTGTTCATGGAAAAACCAGTGGCCACTGATGGAGCTGGTGTGCAACGAGTTTTAGCCGCTAATGAGATTGCCAAAAAGAAAAACCTTATGGTGACAGTTGGATTGCAACGTCACCATGAGCCCAACTATATTGATACCGTAAAAAAGATTCAGGATGGTGCAATTGGTGAGCTTAATTATGCTCGTGTATTCTGGAACAGTGGAGGTGTTTGGACCAAGAAAAGGACTTCTAGTCAAAATGAACTGGAATACCAAGTCAGGAATTGGTTTTACTTTAATTGGTTATGTGGCGACCATATTGTGGAACAGCATATCCATAACACCGATATCATCAACTGGATCAAGGGTGCCTATCCTATAAAAGCTAATGGTCATGGCGGTCGGCAGGTTCGTGGCAACCCCGCCAACGATCCAGACTGGAAAGATCATGGAGAGATCTACGATCACCATTTTGTGGAATTTGAATATGCAGATGGTTTTCGTATGTATAGCCAGTGTCGTCATATCAGTAATTGTTGGCAGAATGTATCAGAGCATATTCACGGTTCTGAAGGTTACAGTTCACTGAGTCGCCATCAAATTTTCCCAAAATCAGGAGACCCTTGGCGTTATCCAGGTAAGAAAGTTGGTGGTCACCAACAGGAACAGCTCAATATGATTGATGCTTTGGCTAAAGGCGAGGTGTACAACGAGGGAGATTATGGAGCCAAGAGTACTATGACTAATATACTCGGTCGTTGCGCAACTTACTCGGGCAAAGAAGTTAGCTGGAACCAGGCACTTTCTTCTAAGATTGAGCTCTGCCCGAATATCGATTCTCTCACTTGGGAGAGCGAGGCCCCTGTTCAGCCCAATGCAGCTGGAGGTTATGATGCCCCTGTTCCTGGGAAAAGTAGAGTCGTATAACTAGGATTAAATTTGCATAATCGCGACCCTGCGGCTCTATCAACTGCAGGGTCGCTTTGTTTTGACCCGACTTGATTATACATTAATCAAAGAAGGTATGATACTTTCTGATGGAGCCATCTTAGAAGCGATTGAAAAACGGGATATCGTAATCGAACCTTACGATCGTTCATGCTTGGGTACCAACAGCTACGATGTTCATTTATCACCCTATCTTGCTTGTTATGTGGATGATGTGATAGATGCCAAAAAACATAACCAAGTGGAGCATTTTAATATTCCTGATGAAGGGTATGTTCTTCGGCCGGGGCGAACATATTTAGGTTCCACTTTGGAATATACAGAAACCCGAAGGTTTGTGCCTTTTTTGGAGGGGAAATCAAGTGTGGGGAGATTAGGTATAGATATCCATGCTACCGCGGGTAAGGGCGATGTAGGCTTCTGTAATCATTGGACGCTTGAAATCTCTGTTTCTCAGCCTGTAAGGGTTTATGCAGGTATGCCAATTGGGCAATTAATTTACTTTCTCGTCGAGGGTGAAGTGGAGGTTGATTATTCCACGAAAGTATCCGCGAAATATAACCAACGCTCTTCTTTACCTGTTGAATCTATGATGTGGAAAAACTCTTTTTGAGAAGATGGACGAAAGTCTGTTGCGTGAAATTTTAGAGGAGCACTCCCAAAACCCATATGGTGACAATGAGCTAAAGCATGTCACCCATTCCAGTGAATGGAAAAGTCCAAAAACAGGTAATGTTTGTCGTATACAAACAACTATCAAGGAAAACACACTTCTTCATATAGCTGCCCAAGTAAAAGGGTCAGCGCTGGCCAAAGCCTGTGCCTCCATTATGTGCAGCGAATTAGAGGGGGAGGGGATCGCTGATATTTATCAGATACAAAGAAATTTGAGAATATGGATAGAGGAGAGAGTCCAGCCAATGAACTGGAAGGGGGATTTATTGGTTTATCAATCCCTTGTAGATTTTCCCGAGCGAATGGATTGTGCGATACTTTGTTGGCGGGCATTGGAACAAGTCCTACCCCGAGAGAAGAGCTCTCAGATCATTTAATGTCCACGAAAAGTACCACCGTAATTTCCCCATTTGGAATTACCATATGAATTCCCCCGACCATATGGGTAATTTGCATGTGCATTGTGCAACTCATATTTCGATTCTGGAAGTTCCTTGAGAAACCTGCTTTGCATTAAACGAACGGGTGCACCTTTTTGATTAGCCAGAGTGGGGTAAAGTAAATAGAGAGATTTTTCCGCCCGGGTTGAAGCAACATAAAACAATCGTCGTTCTTCTTCCAAGTCCCCTTCACCATCAATGGCTCGCTTATTGGGAAAGAGTCCATCTGCAAGTCCAATGATAAAAACATGAGGAAATTCAAGACCTTTGGACTGGTGAATTGTTGATAATCGAATACAGCTTTCACCTTGTCTGATTACGCGGTCTCCTGATTCTGAACTTAAGAGGACTAATTGAGAGAGCATTTCCGCTAAGGTTTCATACTTGGCCGCAAAATCAACCAAACTCTCTAAATCCTCTTCTCTTCTGGGCCAGTTTTCAAATGTCGAACGGAGGTAGAGCTGGTACCATCCACCGATCGCTTCCTCGACAACTACTGAGGGAGCTGAATTGCTTGCTACTTCATCTATTTGAGCGAGGGTTTCAGCCATTGACAACCAATCATCCTTGGCATCTTTGGGTACTTTAGTAAGCACTTTTTCGTCCTGGAGAACCCGGCAAATGGATGATGATTTTTCGTGGCTCAAGGAAGTGGCAATCTTGAGCAATTTAATGGCAGTTTTTTCTCCCACTTTGGGAAGCAGGCAGGCAAAGCGCAAAAATGCGGTGCTGTCCTTTGGATTAGCAACAAACCTAAGCTGTGCAACCAAATCTTTCACATGTGCCTGTTCGAAAAAGCGCAGACCACTAGTTATAAGAAAGGGTAGTCCTCGGCGGGATAATTCAACCTGCAATTCCATTGCGTGGTAATGTGCCCGGTAGAGGATGGCAATATTATCATATTCTGTACCCGAGTTGTAAAGTTCTTCAATTTTAGAAATCACAAAGTCTGCCTGTTGATAGGCATCCAATGTTGGAACCACACGGGGTAAATCCTGATGGGGTCGGGAGGCTTTTAATTCTTTTGAAAAACTTTTTTCTGCGGTTCTGTTTTCGAGAATTCCATTGGCCAATTGCAAAATTTCGGGAGAACTCCGATAATTAGTTTCGATCTTAAATATCTTTGCTCCTGGATGACGTTCAGGAAATGATAAAATCTGATCTAAGTCAGCCCCCCTCCAGGTATATATACACTGGGCATCATCTCCTACTGCCATCACTTGATGATTGGATGCCACTCGGTCAACTATGCTAGCTTGTAATAAATTAACATCCTGGTATTCATCAACCAAGACATGGGAGAACCGGTTTTGAAAAAACTGCCTAGCATCCTCATGCTTTTCCATTAAAGTGAGCCAAAAAACAAGCAAGTCATCATAATCGGTAAGTCCACGAGCCAGTTTAGTGCGGGTATATCCATCAAAAAAATGATCGATTTTAGAAACTAATTCCCGGTTTGCCGGATAGCGGGCAAGGGCTACCTCCTCGACATCTTTTCCTACATTTCTCGCATAGCTAATCAGCCCTTTGATCGGCTTGGCCTTGGGGTTTTCTTTTGCCTTAAAAAAATCAGGGTCAATCTCTCTAATCACTTCGTTGAGCAAGGAGTCAGAATCCCCGTCATCTAGGATGGTAAAGCTCCTGGGAAGACCAATAAGGTCACCAAATAACCTTAATGCTTGTCCGCCCACATGGTGAAAAGTACCCCCTAAGAACCTGTGGCTTCCTACTCCGGTTAATTCTTCGACTCGTTCAAGCATTTGCTTGGATGCTTTATTGGTGAAGGTAAGTAAAAGGATAGATTCCGGAGCAACACCTTGTTCTAGGAGATAAGCAACCCGATAAGTGAGGGTTCTGGTTTTACCCGATCCAGCACCGGCTAGAACAAGGGCAGGTCCATCGGGTGCAGTTACCGCTAAAAATTGATCGTTATTTAATTCTTTCTTAAAATCGATGCCTTGCTTGACTGCAGGATTTGCAACTTTGGGCGGAGGGCCAAATATATCGTCCTCTTCATCTTCATAGTCGTACATATTTAAAGGCTTTCTGGATGGGTCTTGCTTATAAGTGGGGCAAGGAAATCTCGATGAACAACTTCAGCTTTCTTGGTCCAGTTAAAGGTTTGCAGGACAGCCTCGTTTTCTAACCCGATTATTTTGGCAATTTCGAAACTGGCAAACCTGCAAATTCCACGGGCAATAATTTTTCCATTATGATCAATAATTGAAACGACTTCTGACCGGTCAAATTCTCCACTTGTACGAATGATCCCGCTGGCAAGAAGGCTTGCTCCATTTTCCAAAATGGCCTGACATGCACCTTGATCTATTTCAATGGAGCCTTTGGGACTGGGGAAGAAAGCAAGCCATTTTTTTCTTTGATTCAGGGCCAGTCCCGCGGGTGCAAAAAAGGTTCCTTCTGCTTGCCCTTCAATGATTTGGGGTAAACGTCCGGGTGTTTCGCCACTTCCAATAAATACTGCACAGCCCGATTTCGTTGCTACTTTTGCCGCCTCAATTTTCGTAACCATCCCTCCTACAGCGGTGGAACTAGCAGTGCCCCCAGCCATATTTTGAATTTCTTCAGTGATCTCGGAAACGAAGGGAACGAGAATGTTTGAACTAACGGATTTCATTAAGCCCTTTGCCGTGGTCAAAATAATTAAAAAGTCTGCTTGAGTAATCGATGCGAGCAGGGCGGATAAAACATCATTGTCTCCAAACTTTAATTCCTCATCACTAATTGAGTCATTTTCATTAACTACAGGAACAACATTTTTCTCAAGCAGTGTTTCAATGGTTTCCCTCACTTTTTGGGATCGGTTGTGTTCATTGAAATCTTCCCGGGTAAGTAAGATTTGAGATGCCAAGTAATTATGATTGCTCAAGGAGGATTTCCACGCATGCATCAGTTCACTTTGCCCTATCGAAGCACATGCCCTGAGGAGAGATATTTCTTTGGGACGAACACTTAGTCCAAGCTTTCCCATGCCCAAACCGACGGCTCCTGAACTAACAAGAATAACCTCAATTCCCTTTTGCTTAAGCGAATCAATACCTGAACAGATCTGAGAAATCCGTTCTTGCCTAATGTCTCCGTTTCCAGCGGACAATAGACCAGTACCCAGTTTAATTACCACACGATTCATCGATCACCTTATGACAGAATGATGTTTATTAAAATAAGGGCAACCTCAACCATACTGGATACCCTGAAGGAATGTGAAAATGATTCCTAAACCTGTCGTAAATCAGTTTCTTTTGATGAAAGAGCTTGGTTAATATGATCTACCATATCATCCGTTAGTTTTTGGACACTTTTTTCTGCCCGCTTAAAGTCATCTTCCGGGAGGCCTTCTTTTTGCAAAGCCTTAAGTGAATCCAGTCCCTCTTTCCGGCAGGCACGTACTCCAATTCTGCCATTCTCCGCAAAGCCCTGAGCCATCTTGCAAAGCTCCTCTCTTCTTTCACCACTTAATTCCGGGATGGGTAAACGAATTAGCTCGCCGGTAACGACCGGATTAATGCCCAACTTTGCATCTATCAAAGCTTTCTCAATCGGAGCAACGGTGCTCTTGTCCCACGCCTGTATTTGAATGGTTCTCGAGTCTGGGGTGGTAATGGCGGCAACATCCCTAAGTTTCATTGAAGAACCGTAGACATCTACAGTGACACCATCTACCATGGATGGGTTGGCTTTACCGGTATGTAAAGTGGCAAATTCACTCAAGACATGATCGACAGATTTTTTCATGTCATCCTTTAATTTTTTAAAAATTGGTTCGGTTTCCATAGTATTTTCGTTAGGGATTGAAAAAAAGTGATGTAATTAGTTAGCGGACAATGGTGCCAATTTGTTCACCACAAACAGCCTTGCGAATAGATTGGTCTTGTTGAAGGTCGAACACAAGGATGGGCATGCGATTATCCATACAAAGAGAAAAGGCGGTTGAGTCCATCACCGACAAGCGTTTCTCCAAGCATTCCATGTAAGTTAATTCGGAGAATTTTTGAGCATCATCATATTTATGCGGATCTTTATCGTAAATACCATCAACCTTTGTAGCTTTGAGAATAATATCTGCAGAGATTTCGCTTGCACGAAGGGCAGCCGTAGTATCGGTGGAAAAGTATGGATTTCCCGTGCCCGAAACAAAAATAACGATCCTTTCACGTTCTAAATGCCGGATGGCACGTCTTTGGATGTAGGGCTCTGCTAATTTATCCATCGGAATGGCACTTTGAACCCGAACCACCGACCCCATTTTTTCCAGTCGGTCCATCAGGGCTAGTCCATTAATCACGGTGGCAAGCATGCCCATGGAATCACCCGTAGTTCGATCGATTCCTTTATCTGCTCCCTGTAGACCCCTAAAAATATTGCCCCCACCTACTACTAAACCAACTTCTACACCCATATCTGAAACGGCTTTGATTTCTCCACAAATTTTTTCAAGCGATTCAGCAAAAATTGGTTCTCCTGCATCTCTGTTGCCAAGAATTTCTCCGCTGATTTTTAAAATGATACGTTTGTAGGTGGGTTTAGACATGGTGTATACCGGTAATGTAGTTCCTTGACTTTAATTTTCGAAAGGGCAGTATTGTTCCATTCTAGCCTGGTGGTGTAATGGTAGCACAGAGGTTTTTGGTACCTTTAGTTGGGGTTCGAATCCCTACCGGGCTGCCACATCTTCCAAACTATAGTGGATCGATTTCGATTTTTTAAAAGAAGAGTTAATTTTCAAAGGGATCGAATGCCGGAGGAGGTGGTGGTGCATCCGGAATAGTTGGTTCATTCTCTTCCTGATTATCAGTAGCAGGAGGAGCACCAAAAACATCCCCGAGCGGAACATCCTCTTCCTCAGCACTCTGTTCTACTTGGACTGCTGGAGTAGCGAAAGGATCGAACGCCGGAGGAGGTAAATTATCAAAGGGATCAAGAGCAGGAGCGGGCGGTGTAACTGGTTCAGAAAAGGGATTTATGGGACCTGGGTTTTCCTCCACTTTGGCATTCGGTGAAGATTCGAACGGACTGGCAGGGGTTGGGGTAGGTGGACTTTCGGGAGAATCAGTCTCGACTTCAGGCAAATCTCCAAAGGGATCAAATGAAGGTGGTGGAGGAGGAGGAGGTGGTGGTGGTGGGGCATCATCGACAACAGGTGGAAGTTGTTTCTTAGGTTCCTCCACTACAGGTACTTCCCGAGGTGCGGGTTTTGGCAAGGCGGGAGGCGTTGGCGGGGATGGAGTTTTCAATTCGGCTTCGGGCAGACTGTCTTTTTTATTAACCTTGGATTTATTGGCTTTGGTCTTCTCTTCTTTTTCCGCAGGCTCTGGTCTGGCAGGAGGCTCTGGAATGATTGGGTCAGATTTTTCCGTCTGCGGAACTGGGGGAAGCTCCACCTTGTCCAATCCCTGTTTTTCGGTTGTAGACTGTGGTTTTTCCTGAGTGGATGGAATTGATTCTTTTTTGACTGGGGCCGGACGAATAATTCTTTCGCCGGTAAGCAAGTCTTGAGCGGGAACACCTTTATCGAATCTAATTTCGGAAATTTTTTCACCTTGCTCATTCCATTCGGTGCAAACCCCGTGTTCTAAATTATTTTGGAAATTATAATCAAATTGTTGTTGGCCAGAAGGAAACCAGCCTTTGGAATTCCCCTCCATCATGTCATCGACAAATTGGGCGGATAAACGTTTTTTCCCATTTTCATACCAGATTGTTCGTAGACCGTGCTGTTTGTCCTTCTGATAGAAAAGGCCTAGTTTTTGTTGCCCATTTGGATACGATTCGGAGGAGGGCCCCTCCCTTAAGCCATGGCGGTAAATAGTGGATGATTTTTCCGTGCCATCGGGGTACCATTCTTTGGCTTCCCCATGAGCAATTCCGTCACGCATTTCAACCTGAAAACTTTTCAGACCATTTGGGTGCCATTCAGATTTCGGACCGGTCAATTGATCATTTTTGTAAGTTTCTTCACGCCATAATTCACCGGTTATACGAAATTCTTTGGATGGACCATGGCGCAAGCCGTCTTTGTAAACAATGGATGTACGCTTTCTGCCGTTGTAGAAGTATTCAATGGTGGTACCGTGTCGCTTACCGTTTCTCCAAGATGAAATGGACTTGGTGGGACTTTGTTCAAATGTCTCAATGGCTTTACCGCTGAAAGGGTCCTGTTGACTTGTCTTGTTACCATCTGTCTCTGCTTCTCGAACGATACCATCATCGTCTAATTCCAACCAATGAAGCATAACCGTTTGATCGGTTGAGTAAGAAAGAGGATCTGAGCTAGTAGGGCTTGTATGAATACATGAAATAAGGGGTAAAAGCGAAAGTGACATCAACCATGGGATCAGAGACTTCATCATATATAATTGTAATGTCTTTGGGATAAGCTTCTGGCAAGAGGTTTTTCGACCATTAAGAAGTTGGGTAATGAATCAATTCGATACTTGGAATTGGCGTTGATTGAATTCGGCCAAGCTTGCCTAAACCGAGGAGTTGCATTCACCATAATTTAAATGGACCTAGATAGCGAAAACACAACAGCCGAGGAATTGAAAGAAGTAGATAGTTTTTAGATAGGTTTATCCTAATGAAGGCTCAATGATAGCTTACTATCGTTGATGAATTAACTGTAATGAATCAAATATTTTTGTTTATTTTGTTGGTTGATCAGAATAGAGAAAATCTTCCAATTCCCGTCTTTGCTTTTTGGTCGGCCGACCAAGTCCTTTACAACCTTTTGCCCGTGCAGAAATGGGCAGCTTTTGATCCTTTGCCTTTTGATAAGCCTCGGGCGTGGTCAAATCTTTGAGAAAGTTTACTACTAGAGGTGCGGAAGTTCGTTTCTCAATCAAAGCTTCAACTTGAACAACTTTTTCCAAGGGACCTAATTTAATCGCAATCTTATCTCCAATATTTACAAATTTGGATGGCTTGACAGGATTTCCTTCTACCTTTACCCAGTTCTTTTTGCATGCTTCTGTTGCCTGACTTCGGGTCTTGAATAATCTCACTGACCATAGCCAACGGTCTATCCTAACTTTTTCAGACTCCCCAATGGGCATATCAATTATTGCCTGACTTTAGCCCGGTAAATTTTTGCCTTCGGTGATACCGAGCTATTGTTGCCGTCGTTTAAATCAATGGGAGATAATTCCAGTAAAAAAGAATCTTGGTCTTTTAAGTGGGGGAAATCTTTTGACGCGGGCAAAGTTTGTTTTGGCAGTTCGGTGCTTTCTCTAACTGCAGGTAAATTGAGGAATATGGACTCTGCTTTTTCCCAGTTCAGGTAGAGCCATGCACCAACTCCTCCAAGCAGGAGAAGACATATGAGTAGAAAAACCGATCCAGCAATGCCAGTAGAATTATTTTCTGTTTGGGAGACAGTACCAGCTTTTCTTTCAATGAGACTACCTAGCAAGATGGATAGTTCGAAAAGAAAATACAGCGGGATAGTTAATATACATAGGCTTACTGGATCACCTCCTGGAGTTATCAATGCTGCAGATATCATTAATATAACTAAAACAAAACGCCTGCTTTTGCGTAATCTTAGAACATTGATTATACCAATTCGAATTAACAAAAGTAGCACCAAGGGAAATTGAAAAGCCAGTCCCACTGCAAAAGTCATCCAAATTACGGTGCTGTAATAGTTCCCTGCTTCTGGTCGGTAGACATCGAGCCCCAACACATTAAAGGAAAATTCGATGGTAAATGCCAAAGATAGTGGAAGAATAAAAAAATAGGTCATTCCAGATCCCGCCAGAAAAAGAAGAGTGGCTGCGAGACAACCAGGAAAAAAGATTTTCTTTTCTTTGAAGGTAAGCCCGGGTGTCACAAAACCACCTATGAAGTAGAGTATGAAAGGTAGAGACAAACCAAGCCCTCCAAGAAAACAAATTTTCATGGCGATAAATATCGGAGAGTAAGACCGAATGACTTGCAAAAGGTTACGGTCTTTACCCCCCGCAAAATGAATCAGTAGCCTTAGACGGTGCTGGGGGTCATCAATTCCCCAGCTCTGCAAGTCCTCTTCTTTAGCCTGAATTAAATCTTTTAACTGCACATCCTGGTTTTCCAGTTTCGTCTGATATTGCGAAAGACCACAGGCTTGTAGATCAATGGAAAGATTCCCGAAGTCTTGAACCGCAGAGATGAGGGGGCGTTGCAATAGTCGTACGGAATTATCAAGAAAAGCCGCTACCACCACGCATCCTAAAATAAAGGCAACAAAAGTTTTGAAAATTACCCATCGCATTTCCTCAAGATGTTCAAGGAAATGCATTTTATTGGGATCATTTTTCCCATGTTTTTTAGAAGCTAAGGCCCCAATAAGACCGCGTTCACGGAAACGCTGGCCAAAGGTTTGAGGTTCCTCAGGTGAAGAGGGGGGGGTCATGAATAGTAGGTATGTTAGAGGAAAAATGGATATCTTATTCGATATTGAACTTTGAGGAAAAAGCCACTTTTCGTCTAGCTTGTAATGGAAGAGATAGGAAAGTTTTAGTTCTCCCAAATGATAGAGAAGTGAAATCCGTAAGCAAGAGGTATGTAAGTGATAAGTTGTTTCTAGTATCCTTCTTGGTAGATGTGGAAGTCATCCATTGACAAGGAGCTCAAATATTAAGATATTCATCGGTTTGTTATTTAAATCCTACTCAGGACATTAGCTCAATGATGAGTATTATCCAAAGTTAAACTATAAAAACCCACCACTTAAAAATGGCACAGAAAAAGAAGACAAAATCAGCCAAAGCAAAGCCGGCTAAAAAAGCCCCTGCAAAAAAGGCGACCAAATCAAATGACACAAAGTATGTCTATGATTTTGGTAAGAAGACTGACGGAGATGCCAAGCAGCGCGAATTGCTTGGTGGCAAAGGGGCAAACTTGGCAGAAATGGCAAGAATTGGACTGCCTGTACCTCCCGGGTTTACTATTACTACCGAAGTTTGTACCTACTACTACGCGAACAAAAAAAATTATCCCAAAATTCTTGACTCCCAAATCCGTCAATCTGTTGCACTGATGGAAAAACAACTTGGGAAGAAGTTGGGTGATTTAAAGAAACCTCTACTTCTATCTGTGCGTTCCGGTGCACGCGATTCAATGCCTGGAATGATGGACACGATTCTTAATCTCGGATTAAATGATGAAACAGTAGAGGCACTTGCCGTATCTTCTGGAAATGAAAGGTTTGCTTGGGATTGTTATCGTAGGTTTATCCAAATGTACGGTGATGTGGTAATGGGTGTCCAAAAACTCCCCTCTGAGGACCATGATCCTTTCGAGGAAGTGATCGAGAATTTTAAAGCTGAGATTTTCCCAAAACAAAAAGGCGAAGTGGATGACTCTAAAATATCTGCCTCGCAAATGAAGGAATTGGTCCAGCGTTTCAAGACACTCGTCAAAAAACGTTCCGGCCAAGATTTTCCTACCTGTCCATGGGAACAATTGGAGGGCTCCGTAGGTGCGGTTTTTGGATCATGGATGAATGACCGGGCAATCGTTTACCGTCGAAAGTACGGAATTCCTGCAGAGTGGGGAACCGCGGTCAATGTGCAGGCGATGGTCTTTGGTAACACTGGAAAGAAATCTGGTTCAGGAGTAGCTTTTACCCGTGACCCTGCATCGGGAGAAAAGATTCTTTATGGGGAGTTCCTCACGGATGCTCAGGGCGAAGACGTAGTGGCGGGAGTTCGCACACCACGACCAGTAGCACAACTTAAGAAAGTTTTGCCAAAGCCTTTTAAAGAACTTACCGCGGTGCAGAAGAAATTAGAAAAACATTTCAAGGATATGCAGGACTTTGAGTTTACCATTGAGGATGAAAAACTCTACATGCTTCAAACCCGTAATGGAAAGCGTACGGGGCTTGCTGCTGTACGAATAGCAGTTGAAATGGTCAAAGAGCGCTTGATTGATTGGAAGACTGCAATCAAACGTGTGCCCGCCGATCAATTGGATCAAGTACTTTCACCTGTTTTTGATGCTGCTGCTCAGAAAGCAGCCGCGACTTTGTGTAAAGGACTTCCTGCAGGCCCTGGAGCTGCATCTGGGCGAGTATGTTTAAACGCTGAGCGTGCAGTGGAGGCAGCTAAAAAAGACAAGGTACTTCTGGTACGACAAGAAACCTCGCCTGAAGATCTTAGAGGAATGATTGCAGCTGAAGGTATTTTAACTGCCCGTGGTGGTGTATCCTCACATGCCGCCTTAGTTGCCCGTCAAATGGGCAAGGTATGTGTGTGCGGTGCGGCTGAACTTGAAATAGATTACCATGCCCGTACCGTAAAGGTAGGAAAGAAGACCTTCAAAGAGGGCGACTTCATGTCGATTAATGGTACAACCGGTGAAGTTTTTGGTGGTGAGTTAAAAACTGCACCATCGGAAATTATTCAGGTATTGATCGATAAGAAATTAAATCCCAAGAAAAGTCGAGACTACCAGAATTTCTCCAAGTTGATGAGCTGGTGCGAGCAAGCAACCAAAATGAATGTTCGAACCAATGCGGATTCTCCATCTCAGGTTGCCAATGCAGTTGCGTTCGGAGCCAGTGGTATCGGTCTTTGCCGAACAGAGCATATGTTCTTCGAAGGAAACAGGATCGATGCGATGCGCCAGATGATTCTTGCGGATGACGAAAAAAACCGTCGTGCCGCCTTAAAAAAATTACTTCCCTATCAACGCAAGGACTTCACAGGAATCTTCAAAGCTCTTGAAGGCCGTCCAGCGACAATCCGCTTGCTTGATCCTCCTTTGCATGAGTTTCTTCCCCATGATCAGGGGACGCAACGGGACCTTGCTAAGAAGCTCGGCGTCAGCTTGGCTTCTGTAAAAAGAAGAGTGGAAGACCTGCACGAGTTTAATCCTATGCTGGGACACCGTGGTTGCCGTCTGGGAATTTCTTACTCCGAAATTACTGAGATGCAAACCCAAGCCATTATTGAAGCCGCAATTGCGGTCCAAGAAAGTGGCATTGAAGTGAACCCAGAGATTATGGTGCCATTAGTAGGGTTTTCAAAAGAACTCGAACTGCAAGTTGAAGTAATTCATGATACCGCCAAGAAAGTTTTTGCTGCTAAGGGCAAGAAGGTAAAATACCTTGTGGGTACTATGATCGAAATTCCTCGTGCGGCACTGGTAGCCGATCAAATTGCGAAGACGGCTCAATTCTTCAGCTTTGGAACCAACGACCTGACCCAAACCACTCTGGGGATGAGCCGGGATGATTCCGGAAGTTTTCTTCCTAATTACACTGAACTCGAGGTAGTATCGGCAAATCCATTTGCTAGTGTTGATCAAACAGGTGTTGGTCAACTTATGGAAATTGCAGTAAAGAAAGGGAAATCTTCACGTCGTGGAATCAAGCTTGGAATTTGTGGAGAACATGGTGGAGATCCATCCAGTGTGGAATTCTGTCACAAAATTGGATTGAACTATGTAAGTTGTTCTCCATTCCGTGTTCCTACTGCCAGATTAGCTGCAGCACAAGCTGCAGTTTAATCCTTTCGAGGATTTTTGGATTCTTTCTCACAGGGTCCGATTGCTTCTGCGATCGGACCCTGTTTCTTTTGGAACTAACATCACCAATAAGTGTTTGAAGTAAAAGAGAAGCCTAGGTTGGTTGAGCGTGCGTTTTTAATTTCCTGCGTGCATTCGGAAAAAGACCGTAACGAAGCCGAGTCCCTGCTTGATGAACTGGACGAACTAACTCAAAATTTAGGTATCGGGGTAGTGGGAAGAAGGGTAATTCGCATTCGAAAAACTTCGCCTAGGTTCATTTTGGGTAAAGGAAAAGTGGAGGAGATCCTCTCCGAGCTTAAAGACTCGAATGTTGATGTATTAATTTTTGACAATGAGATTTCTCCTGCCCAGCAAAGAAATTGGGAGACGGAAAGCAAAGTATTAGTGATTGATCGACACGAGATTATTCTGGATGTATTTGCGGAGCGTGCCCAAACCAAAGAGGCGAAATTACAGGTCAAACTTGCCCGACTAGAATATTCTTTGCCCCGGTTACGTCGGGCATGGACTCATTTAAGCAGGCAACGGGGTGGTGGAGTTACCCAACGAGGCGAAGGGGAAGCCCAGATCGAACTGGACCAACGTATGGTCAGGGACCAAATTGCCGCCACTCGTAAAGAGATTTTACAGGTGTCGAAGCAGCGACAGACCGGCAGAACGCGCAGGCAGAGGTTGCCACTCCCTTCCGTGGCGATTGTTGGATATACTAATGCCGGGAAGTCAACCTTGCTCAATCAATTAACGGGAGCAGATGCAGTTTCGGAAGATAAATTATTTGCCACCCTAGATCCGACGAGCCGAAGGTTAAAACTTCCCGGTGGTCGAATCATCGTGCTTACTGACACAGTTGGATTTATACGCAAATTACCTCATCGACTGGTGGACTCTTTTAAAGCCACTTTAGAAGAAGCACTGGTTGCTGATTTGATTATACACTTGGTTGATTTATCCAGCCCAGAATATGAGGCACAGATGGAAACCACTGACCGTGTATTAAAAGAACTTGGTGCGATAGAAAATCCACTCCTGACTGTTTACAATAAAATCGACCAAATACCGGATGATATTGAAAAAATAAGGGCAAAAAGAATTTCAGACCAACCTATTTTTATAAGTGCCCAAACCACGGAGGGGATTCCCTCTTTGCTCAATAGATTGGAAGAAATCTTTTCTAGTAAAAGCGAAGAATGTCGCTACATGATTCCGCTTAGCAGGTATGACTTGGTTGCCCGCTTAAAAGCCCAAGGTAATTTGATTGAGGAAGAAACAACCAAGACAGGATTTCAAATCAAAGCATTCCCCCAAGGAGAACTAGAGCATTCCCTCAGGGAATTTAAGAAATAAAAGGTTGGTTAGTCCTCAGTAGTCTGGTTACGAAGATGGTCGACCAAGGTTACACGGAACATACCGGCAGCGAGCCAAAATACTCCAGACATACAAAATGATGTCATACTGGCCACGATGTTAACTGCCAAAGGATCTTGGGAAGGAACATGAGGGATGAGAACTTCACGCATGAAGAAAAAAAACAAGGCGGTCAGGATAAGATCAATGACAAGACCTTTTTTGGATACAAGAGGTTGGGGAGTAGAATCTTCAGACATAATCTCTAAAATGATATCAAATTAAAATAGGTCAAATCAAACTAACCTGCGATATCATGAAGTTTGAGAATTCTCGTTTTAATCTCATTGATTCCCAATTCAAGAAGGACTTTAGGTTGTATCCGGTTGATAGGAAGAGCAGGAAGGTGATCCAATCTTTCTGCTAGACAGAGGTTTCGGTTGGCAGAAACCTCATCAACCCGGTCAATGGGAGTGAAATGGGGGGCATGAGCAACCACTTCAGGATAATTTTCAATTAAGTCCTTAATGGCGATCACAGCACTGGCAAACCGATTTAATTCTTCGAGGGAGTAACTTTCCGTAGGCTCGATCATCAGGCCAAAAACTTCCGGAAATGCAACGGTGGGTGCATGAAATCCAAAATCAAGAAAAAGTTTTCCGACCTGTGGGATTGCCTGACTCTTGGACACCCCAGCCTTTTCCAGTTTTTCAAAATCCTCTTCGCTTAGGGTGAGGATGAATTCATGCATTCGTGCAACTTTTCCTGCCTGGGCGGGTAGGGTAGGGTAGCGTGAACGAAGGACTTCAAAAAGATAACGTGCTGAGAGCACCGCAACCGAAGACATTCTGGGAACCCCTTCCTTTCCTAGGCGAAGTAGGTAGGCAAATGCTCGGACTTTGTGGCCAAAATTTCCCCAGTTCCGGTGAAAAGTCCCAATGCTTTTAGCGGGAAAAAATGAACTAAACTCACCTTGTTCATTTTGACGAATTTGTTTTCCGGGTAAAAAATCGACCAGTCGTTCCGAGACTGCCACAATTGCATCACCCGGACCACCTCCCCCGTGAGGGATCGTCCATGTTTTGTGCAAGTTGTTGTGCACGGCATCAACTCCCAGTTTTCCAAGGTCAACAATCCCGGCAATTGCGTTCATGTTTGCCCCATCCATGTAAACAAGTCCGCCAGCGTGGTGAACTTCTTCGGCTATAGTAGAGAATTCTTGCTCAAAAATCCCTGAAGTATTTGGATTAGTGATCATAATCCCACAAAGATGTTGACCGTGCTCTTTAATTTTCTCACGAAAATCATGCAGATCTATCATACCTTCTTCATTTGCCTCTAGGTAAATAATACCTGATCCGTATCCTGCCATGGCTGCGGTAGCGAAATTAGTACCATGAGCAGATTTCGGGATAAGGACAATTTGCCGATGTGCCTCTCCTTTAGAGCGGTGATAAGCTTGAAATAATTTCAAGCCAACTAGTTCCCCCTGTGCCCCGGCAACCGGCTGGGTGGTTACTCCAGCTAATCCAGTGATGGCTTTAAACCATTCTTGGATTTGATACAGAATTTCCAGTGGCCCTTGTACATCTTCTTCGGGTGCTTGAGGATGGGCTTGTGAAAAGCCGTCAAGACCAGCCGCCCAGTCATTTAACATGGGGTTGTATTTCATGGTACATGAGCCCAAAGGGTAGCAACCATCGTCCGGACTGACATTCAACCCGGCCAATTGTTCATAGTAATTCAAAAGCTCATCATGGGAAAAACTAGGTAGGTTGGCCGGTTGAATTCTCAAGAGGCTTTCCGGAATATCAATTTCCTGTGTTGTCTTTGAGGAAGCAGGAAATTGAGAAACAATAAAATCTTTCAACAAATTAATTGCGCTATCATCATGGATATCAGAAAAGCTGATTTTGTAGAGCCGCCTGTTGGTCAAAGGGACTCGATCGGTTACTTCGACACCTAGGTGCAAGCCTAGATTTCGGCCATTATCTAAGAAAGAATCATATTCATCAGTAACTGATACCAATAGATCATGAAAGGCGGGGGACTCCGGGAAAGCTAGTTCGATGCCATCTCGTTGACGAATACATTCTGATATTTGGTTTCGGGCATTCCTAGCCTGAGCGAGGGCATTTTTTAAGCCGTTTTCTCCTTTGGCTAGGAGGTTGGCACCAGCAATGGTGGCTAAAAATGCTTGGTTTGAACAAACATTGGATGTGGCTTTTTCTTTGCGTATGTGTTGCTCGCGCGTGGACAGAACCATTACAAAGCAATCTCTTCCTTGGGTGTCTTTAGCCCTGCCTATGTAGCGACCAGGTGTGTTACGAAGATCTTTCTTTGCTTCGTCATTGAAACGGCACCCAAAAAGACCAAGCCCGGGACCGCCGAAGGAAGGCGGGATGGCAAGGTGCTGTGCTTCGCCGGCTATAAAGTCTACTCCATTCGAACCAAATTTACTGGGTGGTTTTAAGCCGCCTGATACTAGGAGCATGGGATCAATTATCGCAACCGTGGGAATTTTCCAGGCAGTTGCAAGGTTTGTTAGTCGGTCGACATCTTCCAGTAATCCAAGTGAATTGACTTGAGGAAAAACGAAAGCTGAAATTTTTTGATGCTCTTCCTCGAGACTCTTTTCCAATTGATTATAGTCAAGTCGGCCCGTTTCAGGATCTAGAGGCGACATGGAAAATCCAAGATCCGTTCCTTGTGCATGGGTTTGAAGATAGGAAATATCCTCGGGAAAAAGAGATTGGGCAAGCAACACATCTCCAGGGCGTTTTCTTGACCGGCGTGCACAGCAAATAGCCTCAAATGTGGCTGCCGCCCGATCGTACAAAGAGGTGTTTATCGCTTCAAACCCAGTAAGGGCAGAAAGTACACATTGATAAATCCAATGAGTTACCAATGTACCTTGGCTTCGCTCCGGTTGGTAGGGCGTGTAGGAAGTGCTTAGGGGGCGCATCTGCGAGACTTCGTTCACAATGGGATGAACTTTCCAAGCGGGGAGTAAGTCACCAATGAAGGAAGTCAATAAATTGGTCTTGCCGGCGATCTCATGCAACCGAACGGTGGCATCTCTATAGCTGAGTTCATCGGGCATTTCGGGATTACCAGAGAACCTGATGTCTTCAGGAAGGTGGGAGAAAATGTCTTTTAAACTTTCGGCACCTACTTTACCGAGCATCTGTTCAATGTCATGGACCGTAGCCGAAATGTAATGACGGGCAATTTCTCGGGGATATTCCTGAGGATTGTATGAAAGTTCAGGAAAGTTTGAGGAACGATCAGAAACGGAAAGTGATGTGATGGTGCTCATTGAAGTATAATTTACTCATGAGCAGTAAAACGATGAACGCAAAAAAATTCACGTTTACAAAATTCTTTCCAAAATAAGAACAGGAAGAATCAAAGGATTGGTCACTTACCTATGAGCCGGCCGCTTTTCCAGTAATTTCGTTCAACAACCTCTCCTTGTTCGTTGTAAAAAATTTCCTCACCATTCATGCGACCATTGAGCAAATTTACTTCTCCCTTGGCCATGCCGGCCGAGTTTACAATTTGCATTCTTCCGCTAAAGGGTATCCCACTTGCACGCAAACGAACTGTGTCAAAACCGTCAATCAATTCAGTGATGAAATAACTTTCTGCCTCGGTGACCGTTCCAGTCCAGTCCGGCTCAATGTTATCTTCTTCAACAGCAACGGTTTGTTTTACGATTTTTTCTTGTTCGATGAATTCTTCGGGTTCTGCAGGCGGGGTAGGGCTCACTGGATTTTTTTGGATTTCGAGAAGTACATCAGTTGAATTAAGGGCAACCGAGGGATTATTCTCTCCTTTTGTGGAAACTGGACGAACCGGAATGGATCTGTTAAGTTCCAAACTTTTATCAACTGGAGTAGGTACATTTTCCATCTCCGCAGGAGGAGGTGAAGTGGGTTCAGCATTACTCTCTTGATCAAGAACGACTATGGGAAGACTTGGCTGCCTAGAGGGTGTTGGTAATTCGGCAGGCTTAGAGACAAGGCTACCTTTCCGCCAAACTCCAGTCATTACACGACCATCAGTGTAGCTCAATGTACCTTGACCATGTTGTAAGTCATCAAACCATTCACCCTCATAAACTGTGCCATTCAGCGATTGATAAAGTCCCTGGCCGTGTCTCTTGCCGGACAAAAATTCACCTTTGTAAAAAGAACCATCGGGCCATGAGTAAGTTCCTTTGCCAGTGCGCTCGTCCTTGAGATAATCTCCTTCGTAACCCTCACCATTTGCCCAGAGAAACCTTCCATGGCCATGCCGAAGGTCATTCAAATAATGTCCTTCATAGGTGGATCCATCGATCCATCGGTAAATTCCAGAACCATGCTTTTTGCCATCTTTGTTTATTTGACCTTCATAGGAACCATCGGAAAAATCTAACTTTGCTGTAGAGGATGACTTGCATCCTGTCAGAACAAGAAAAATCAGAAAACAAATCGGGGTAAGGACAATTTTCAATCGCATCAGGTATCTATCCAAAAACATCTGTTGTCTTCGGGCAAGCGTGTAAATTCATCAATTTTAAATCAAAACTTGGCTTCTATTGAATTGCCTCTTTGTTCCTCTTAGGAGATTATGAAATTTTCGATCGGAGAGGTGGCAGAGTGGTCGAATGTGCCCGACTCGAAATCGGGTGTGCCGCAAGGTACCGCGGGTTCGAATCCCGCCCTCTCCGCCAACTG
>OMJS01000015.1 GCA_900299365.1 Opitutales bacterium | reverse complement strand
TTCCTACGTAACCTATCACATCACGACACCTGCGGTCTTGTTTGGCGATGCCAATAAAGATGGTTTATTGAGCTCTGCTGAACGAGAGATAGTCAGTGGATCCAGGCCCTACTACTTGTTCATTTTAATTTCCCATATCGGATTGGCAGCCTTGAGCTTCCCCTTCATTCTCAGAACCTTTGTGCATGCTTTTACTAACCAGTTTGATAAGCACCGAAAATTATCCAAGAAGGTATTCCCGGTTTGGTTGTATGTGGCGATTACAGGTCCTGTGGTCTATATTTTTCTTCAGCCCTATTATTGAGCCTTTTACTTGGGGAAGAAATTCCTCTGCCAACCTTAATTACGATTGCATAGCCTGACCACCCTTTGGCAGACTAAGTTTTATGATAAATTTGTCTAAGGTTTCGTATCTTTTAGCCATTCTTGCTGGTTCATGTCATCTCTGCGGAGATAGTCCTGAGGTACGAACAGAAGTTCTGGAGGAGAGTGGTAAAAAAGTTACCTATATGTACATCGACGGGATTAAAGTGCACGAAACAGATCCCTCCAAACAACCTTTCCCTCCGGTGGTTGAACCAAAGCCCTATGATGCAAGCAAGGCGAGTGCTCCTAAAAATGCAGTAATTTTATTTGATGGTACAGAAGCGAGCGTTGATAACTGGTCCGCGATGAATGGGCAACCCACCAAGTGGTCTTTTGAGGATGGGGCCTTGGTTGCAGTTCCGAAATCCGGATACATACGTACGAAGCAGGAATTTGGTTCCTGTAGGATATATCTAGAATTTGCCACTCCCAAAACCGGTAAAAGTACGGGGCAAGGAAGCGGGAACAGTGGGGTTTTTCTGATGGGTAGATACGAGATTCAGGTTCTTAATTCCTTTGGTGCAAATGCCAATAGCACCTATCCAGATGGTCAGTGTGGTGCCCTGTACGGACGGGCCAAACCATTGGTCAATGCTTCACGGGCACCGGGTGAGTGGCAATCCTACGAAATTGATTTTACCCGTCCGCTATTCGATAAGGATGGAAAAGTGAACAGAAAGGCAAAATTCACTGTCGTTCATAATGGTCATCTTATTCATGATAATCTTGAATTAAGTGGCGGGACAGGATGGGCAGGTCCTCACGCAGTTACTCCCTATCGCAAACACGGGAACAAGGGGCCTCTTAGTTTGCAGGATCATGGCAATCCTGTGCGTTATCGAAATATTTGGGTGATTGATAAGGAGAAACAATCACCATCCTCCAGTACAAAAAAAGTACTGAAAGCCTTATTTTTTACAGGTGGTTGCTGTCATGATTATGGACAGCAAAAAAATATTATCATTGAAGGAATTAATGAAAGAGTCCCTACCCAATGGGAGGTCTTTCATGAAATGGATGAAAAGAAATCGAAGGCTTTTCTAAACCGTAAAGGCTGGGCAGATCCGTTTGACTATGTGGTATACGATCAATGCTATGCCTTCGAGAATGATGTAAAATTTATCGAGTCTGTTACTGCAGTACATGAGGCAGGAAAGCCTGCACTTGCCCTGCATTGTGCAATGCATTCTTACCACTGGAAAGTTCCTCAAAAAGAGGGAGAGATCAAAGCATGGCCCAAAATGCTGGGAGCCAGTTCAAAGGGACATGGACCGAAGGAGCCGATCACAGTAAGCATTGTTAAGGAAAACGCCAAGCATCCAGTAATTAAAGATCTTCCTGATGGTTGGAGGACGCCTGAAGGGGAGCTTTACAATGTGCAGGAAATATATCCTGATACCACAGTTCTTGCATATGGCGATAATGGTAAAACGAAAAAGCCACTCGAGCCACAGGCTTGTATTTGGGTAAATGAGCATGGTAAAGGCAGGATCTTTTCCACCACCATAGGTCACCATAATTCGACCGTTTCATCTAAGGAATATCTCGACTTACTGGGCAATGCGGTCAAGTGGGTTATGAGTCACTAAAATAGCTATCTTTTTTTTGAATGTTATGAAAAAATTATCCGCACTTCTTTTTTTGTCTGGTTTTATTGTTAGCATCTTCGCTGATGATCATGCCAAGAAGCCCCTTAAAGGCTTATTGGTAACCGGTGGTGGACATCACGACTATGGCTTTCAGCAAAATGTTATTATGGAAGGAATTAATCAGCGCCTACCGGTTAAATGGACTGTGATGTTTGATATGGACCCACGTGAAAGCAAATCCAAGTTGAGCAAAGAAGGTTGGGCAAATGGATATGATTTCGTTTTTTATAATCACTGCTTTGCCAGGGAGGATGATAAGGATTTCATTGACTCCATTGTCAAAGTGCACGAGGGCGGGGTGCCTGCTATCGCAATGCATTGTGCGATGCATTCTTATCATATCTTTATTAAAGATCAAAAACCTGAGGAGAAAAGTTGGAACAAGTTGATGGGGGTTCATTCCCATGGTCATGGCCCGCATGTTCCCTTCGATGTAACAAAGGTCTCAGAGAATGCCGATCATCCTGCGATTAAGGATATGCCGAATAAATGGCGTACGCCCAAAGGAGAGCTATATTTCATTCTCAAAGTTTTGGATGGCACCAAGGTTTTAGCTTACGGAGACAATGGGCCCAAACATAAGCCCGAAAAACCTCAGGCTTGTGTATGGGTTAATCAATATGGAAAAGGCAAAGTGTTTGCTACCTCCATTGGTCATCATAACGAAACGGTATCCACCAAGGAGTTTCTCGACCTGATTACCAACGGAGTCCGTTGGGCAACAGGTCATAATTAGGGATCGTTCGAGACAGACTGTTCGGGCAGTCCTGCCTGAAGCAGTTTATTTATTTTCTAAACTTTCCCGCAGGCTTCTTGCGGAAATTACGATCGCCGTCCCGGGTTTTTGGTTTACCTCCACCTTTGCGGAATCCGCCTCCCTTGCGGAAGCCTCCCCCACCTTTGCCGCTAAATTTACCGCCTTTACCTCCGGGTCTTGGGCGACCGCGATCGATGGAAAGGTTGAGTTGATGACCCTGTACCCAGACCTGCTTTAAGGACTCGAAAACTTCTTTGGGCATATCTTTTGGCAAGTCAATAAAGGAGTGATCTTTGAACATACGTATCTTGCCAATGAATTTTGGGTCAAGTCCGATTTCATTGGCAATCGCACCGACGAGGTCCCGTTTTTCTGCTCCATGGTATTCACCTACTTCGACTCTGTAGCTTTGCAGGTCATCATTGCTCACATAGCGGTCATCCCGGCTATTTCGGTCATTACCTCTTTCTCTTCTTTCTCTTTTGGGTTTTCTGGATACGGTTGGCATCTCGTCATAAAAAAGAGGTTTTTTGCCACTTTCGAGAAAGGCAAGGGAAGCAGCCACTTCAATGGAATCTTTTCCAGATTCTTCCAAAAATCTTTGGATTGCCTGCCGGTAATCCGTTAGATCAACGGTGGATACACTTTCAATCCGTGAAAAGAATTCGCCCATTCTTCGTTCATTCATTTCCTCAAGCGTGGGAAAAGTATACTCTTCACAGGGTACTTTCAGGGTACGCTCGATTGCCTTTAGCATTCGCATCTCTTTGTTAGTAACAAAAAGAATGGCATCTCCTTCACGACCAGCCCGTCCAGTACGTCCGATCCGGTGGGTGTAGGATTCGAGGTCAAAAGGGGCATCGTAATTGACCACATGAGTAATGACATCCACATCAAGTCCGCGGGCAGCGACATCGGTTGCAACGACAATTTTTACATGACCTTTGCGCAAACGATCAACGGTCTTTTCCCGCAACTTTTGGGGCATGTCACCATTCAGAGCTTCAGCTGCATAGCCTCGAGCCATTAGGTTTTCTGCAATTTCTGTGGTGGCATTTTTAGTGCGGGCAAAAATGAGGACCGCTCCAAATGGTTCGATTTCTAAAATGCGGGCAAGAATATCCTTTTTTTCATGAGGGCGCAGGTTAAGGAAGCGCTGACGGATATTCGGTGCATTTTCCCGCTTTACTTCAATGGTGATCTCAACTGGTTCGTTGAGATGTTTGTCCGCTAGTTTGCGAATGGGTTTAGGCATGGTTGCGGAAAAGAGAGCACTTTGGCGTTCTTTGGGGGTTTGTTCCAAAATCCACTCAATATCCTCGATGAAACCCATGCTTAACATTTCATCTGCCTCATCAAGAACCATTGCTTTGACCTGATCGAGTTTCATGTATTTCTTTTGAACATGGTCCATTACCCGACCTGGAGTACCCACTACAATCTGAGCTCCCCGCTTGAGTTCACGGATTTGATCGCTGTATCCAGTTCCTCCATAGACAGGAAGTATTCTTAGTCCAGAGATATGTTCAGCAAATCCCTCCATAGCATCAGCGACCTGAATAGCAAGTTCCCTTGTAGGAGCGAGGCACAGCATTTGTACAGCTTTTAAATTTGGATCAAGTCGAGAAAGGAGGGGCAGGGCAAAGGCAGCAGTCTTGCCGGTTCCAGTCTGGGCAACTCCGAGCAAATCACATCCCTCTAAAAGGGGAGGAATAGATCTGAGCTGTATGGGTGATGGGGTTTCATAGCCCATGCTGGCAACTGCACGCAAAATTTCAGGCAAGAGGTCAAATTCCTCAAAATTTGGACCATCGGATATTGGCTCCGCATTCGGGAGTTCTTGTTCGTTCATGAGTTTTAGGATTGGGGTTGTATAGGTTTTGCCGTGTTAGAACCCTTGCTCACAAAACTCCTAATCCCATTATCCACATGTGAGGACCGCGTTCTTGTTAACGACTGCGATTATTTAAAATGCACAAAATTCTCCTTATGACGAGCGGGAAAAGGTAAAAGTGGATTTTGTAATTGATGGTGATCAAAGGATAAAAACAGAAAAGAAGTTACAAAATCAGTGTAATTAGAAGTCAGTAACAACTTTATCTTTGCCAAGTATGATCGAATTAGGGAGAAATTTACCTTTCTAAATTATCATGATCATAGGTATACCAAAAGAAACTCAGCCTTCCGAAAAGAGAGTGGCGATTGCCCCGGATAATATCGCGGCATTTGCCAAGCTCGGCTACGAGGTTGTAATTGAAAATGGAGCCGGAGAACAAGCCAATTTAGCAAATCCTGCTTTTGTTGAAGCTGGTGCTCGCATTGCAGATAGTGCCTCCGCTGTATGGGGAGATAGTGACCTGATTCTCAAGGTTACACCTCCCAGTATGGAGGAGTCGGAGATGATCAAGGAAGGTGCCACCCTGATAAGTTTTGTTTATCCGGCAAGAAATGAGGAACTTCTCAAAAAACTCTGCGAAAGAAAAATTAATCTCTTGGCCATGGATTGTGTGCCTCGAATTTCCCGGGCTCAGTCCATGGATGCACTCAGCTCGATGGCTAATGTCGCTGGTTATCGGGCGGTGGTCGAGGCATCGCATGTTTTTGGACGTTTCTTTACCGGGCAAATTACCGCTGCCGGCAAAGTGCCTCCTGCCAAGGTTCTGATTATTGGAGCCGGCGTAGCTGGCCTTGCTGCCATTGGTGCAGCCCGTAACATGGGAGCAATTGTCCGAGCTTTTGATACCCGTCCTGCAGTTAAAGATGAGGTCAAGAGTCTGGGTGCATCCTTTCTGGAACTTGATTTTGAGGAAGACGGTGCGGGCTCGGGTGGATACGCCAAAGTAATGAGTAAGGAATTTATTGAGGCGGAAATGAAGCTTTTTGCGGAACAAGCAGCCGAGGTGGATGTTATTATTACTACAGCGATGATTCCCGGCAAGAAGTCACCAATTCTAATAACTGAAGAAATGGTCAAATCGATGAAGCAGGGATCGGTGGTGGTTGATCTTGCCGCCGAGGGTGGTGGAAATTGCGAACTTACTGAAGCGGGCACGGCTAAAGTTGCTTACGGGGTGACCATAATCGGATACACTGACTTCCCCTCACGTCTCCCCACACAGTCTAGCAAGCTCTTTGGTAATAATCTAGTCAAGCTCGTACAATTGCTGGGTACGGCCGATGATTTTTCAATTAACCAAGACGACGAAGTGGTTCGCGGGGCTTTGGTTCTGGATCAAGGCAAGATAAGTTGGCCGCCACCACCAGTAGAAACATCGGTTGCACCTGCTAAGAAGCCAGAAACCCCTCAGGAAGAAGTAGCAGAAGAGAAATCGAAGAACCCTCTCTTATCCGGTGGATTTCTTCTCGGTTTATTATCCGTCTCCTTGCTTGCTCTTGGCTGGAATGGATCGAGTGAATTTCTCGATCAAATCACCGTCTTCGTTCTCGCTTGTTTTGTGGGATATATGGTGGTTTGGAATGTAACACCTGCTTTGCATACACCGTTGATGAGTGTGACCAATGCCATTAGTGGAATCATTTTGATTGGAGGCATGCTCTTTGTTTCGGGGGCCAATCCTTGGCTTGCAGGAGTCGCTATTTTTGTGGCCACCATCAATGTGGCCGGAGGATTTCTCGTAACCCAGCGCATGCTGAAAATGTTTCGTAAATAATGAACGCAGGAAATTTATCATCTCTTTATCCCATGAGCGAAGGTCTGGTCACTATGGCCTATCTTGTTTCAGGAATCTTTTTTATTCTTAGTCTTGGGGGATTATCCAAACAGGAAACGGCCCGTCGGGGAAATGTTTATGGCATCATTGGAATGACCATAGCCATATTCGCCACTTTTATGAGTGGTAAGGTAGGCAATTTTGAGTTGTTGATTCCCCTGATGTTGGGTGGTGCAATCATCGGTGCAGTTATGGCAAAGCGAGTGGAAATGACTTCCATGCCTGAGTTAGTTGCAATTTTGCACAGCTTCGTTGGGCTGGCAGCAGTGCTTGTTGGGATTGCCAGCTTTATGGACCCGGGGCATGCCTTGTTGGAAGGTTCGGACAAACTGATCCACGAGATCGAAATCCTTCTCGGAGTATTTATCGGTGGAATAACCTTTACTGGTTCCGTTGTGGCCTTTGGAAAACTAAGAGGTTCGTTGAGTGGCAAACCTATCCTTCTGCCTTTCCGGCACTTTCTAAACCTTGGCATGGTTTTGGGCTCTGTCTATCTAGGCTCTCAATTTATTAGTCAGGGGCATGATGCCGCCCTTATAACTCTGCTGATCGTAACTGGTATCTCTTTGGTTCTTGGAGTGCATTTGATTGTGGCGATCGGTGGTGCCGATATGCCGGTGGTTGTTTCCATGCTTAATAGTTATTCGGGATGGGCAGCAGCAGCTGCAGGGTTCATGCTTAAAAACGATTTGCTTATCGTAACCGGTGCATTGGTAGGGAGCAGCGGAGCAATCCTTAGTTATATTATGTGTCACGCTATGAACCGAAGCTTGGTCAATGTGATCTTTGGTGGATTTGGTACCGGTTCTGGAGGTTCTGGTGGTTCTTCGGAGATCGAAGGCTCGATTACCGAGACCAGTGCTCATGAAGTTGCAGAAGAATTGAAGGAGTCCAATGAGGTGATGATTGTTCCGGGATATGGGATGGCTGTTGCTCAGGCTCAGCATGTGGTTAAGGAAATTACTGAGAATTTGCGGGGCAAAGATGTGAATGTGCGCTTTGCGATTCATCCGGTTGCCGGCCGTCTTCCCGGTCACATGAATGTTCTTCTCGCCGAGGCGAATGTTCCTTACGATATTGTTTTTGAGATGGATGAAGTGAACGATGAACTTCCTGAAGTTGATATGCTTTTAGTCATTGGAGCAAATGACATCGTCAATCCATCCGCTCAGGAAGAGGAAAATAGTCCCATTGCCGGTATGCCGGTGATTGAAGCATGGAAGGCCAAGACTGTGGTTGCTTTGAAGCGTAGTATGGCTACCGGTTATTCCGGTGTGGAAAATCCACTCTACTATAAAGAAAATTGTCATATGCTTTTTGGCGATGCCAAGGATTCTCTAGGACAGGTTCTTTCAGGTCTCAATTGATTCTAAAAATTTTTAAAACCCTGCCAAAGGGCTTAGTTTAAGCCTGCATTTTGCAGAAGCCAATCTCTAGCAATTTGTCGGGTAGTGCTTTGCCGGTGTGCCCACATATCTGTGTGTGGATGGGTCACTTTACCTTCTGGAATTTGAAAGATTTCTCTAGTGGGCACCGGTAAGAAAGTAAATTGGGCAAGGCTTTGATAATTTTTTAAATATTCCGCATGTTTTCCGCAAACGAGCACAGGTTTACCTTTTAGTCGAGCAATCCGCTTGAGGGCATAGGAGCGACCGTCCTGTGGGTAGCCCCATTGCTTTTGACCGTCAAAATGATCGTGAGTGATCATGCCTTTCCAGAAACTGGAAATTTCATTATCGGCTAATCCGATGTAACTGCAGGCAATGGCTCCCCGTGAGAAACCGCAAATAAAGATGTTCTTACTGTCACCCCCAAATTGTTGGCAAATGCGTGGCAGGTTGTCTTTGCAATATTGAATGGTTGCTTCCCGATCTCCCCACCACATTACCTCATTTTCTTGCCCACTTTTTTTGATGTATGGCATACATATCCAAATAAATCTTTTACCACCGCTTAACCCATAGCCAAAGTTCGCGTCTTTTACCTGTCCGGTTGATCCCGCCTCAATAAATCGATTTCCCGTGTATTCAACCAAAACAGGGTGTTTTTTGCCATTTTCCCAATCCTCTGGAAGATACAGAGAATGATAAACTTCTGTACCCACATATTCCGGAGCCACTTGACGAACTCGCAATCCTTTGGCTGGGTGTCCATCGGTCATGCTGGGTGTGGTTAAATCAAGCCCTAATCTCTCATTTGCGTATCCGATATTTACCCCGATCAAGAGATTTAAAACATGTAGCCAGAGTCTTTTCAGAGGTAAGTTCATAAAATTTTATCTACTCGATCTTGCCAAGCCTCCTCAAGGGGATAAATTAAAACCTTTAATCCCTATTTATTTTATGAGTACAGAACCGTCATCAACATCTTCAGGTACCTGTCCATTTGGTCACGGACAACAAGCCCCAGTAACCAACGCCGATCAATGCCCCATCATCCATGCAGCAGGTGGTGGAACGACCAACCAAGACTGGTGGCCCAACCAACTTAAAGTCGATATTCTTCATCAGCATGATGCACGCTCCAATCCTATGGAGGAAGACTTCGATTATGCGGAGGAGTTTAAATCAATCGATTACGATGCGCTCAAGAAAGATCTCAATGATTTGATGACGGATTCTCAGGAATGGTGGCCAGCAGATTTTGGTCACTATGGTCCTTTCTTTATTCGTATGGCATGGCATGCTGCTGGCACTTACCGAACTGCAGATGGCCGCGGTGGGGGAGGAACTGGTGCTCAGCGCTTCGCTCCTCTCAACAGTTGGCCCGATAACGGAAATCTTGATAAGGCTCGTCGCTTACTTTGGCCAGTTAAACAAAAGTATGGCCGTAAAATCTCTTGGGCAGATCTTTTCATCCTGACTGGAAATGTTGCTTTGGAGTCAATGGGCTTTAAAACTTTCGGCTTTGGTGGAGGTCGTTCAGACATTTGGGAAACCGAGGACGATATCTACTGGGGAACGGAAGGAACCTGGTTGGATGACAAGCGATATTCTGGCGAGCGTGATCTTGAAAACCCATTGGCTGCGGTACAAATGGGATTAATCTATGTGAATCCTGAAGGCCCCAATGGTAACCCGGATCCTGTAGCCGCGGCTCATGACATTCGTGAAACCTTTGGCCGTATGGCGATGAATGATGAAGAAACTGTAGCCTTAATTGCCGGTGGTCATACTTTTGGTAAAACCCACGGTGCAGGTGATGCTTCCCATGTTGGCCCCGAGCCTGAAGCTGCTTCAATCGAAGAACAAGGGTTTGGATGGACCAGTACATATGGGTCCGGTAGCGGAGCAGATGCGATCACTGCAGGACCTGAAGTTACTTGGACTACCACTCCAACCAAGTGGGGAATCAACTACCTAGAGAATTTGTTTAACTACGAATGGGAATTGACCACGAGCCCTGCCGGTGCGAAGCAGTGGGTGGCGAAGGATGCACCAGAAACCATTCCGGATGCATTTGATTCTTCCAAGATGCGTAAGCCAACCATGCTTACCACCGATCTGTCTCTTAGGTTTGATCCAGCTTACGAAAAAATCTCCCGTAGTTTTCTGGAAAACCCCGACAAGTATGCAGATGCTTTTGCCCGTGCCTGGTTTAAGCTCACGCACCGTGATATGGGACCCAAGTGCCGCTACCT
>OMJS01000014.1 GCA_900299365.1 Opitutales bacterium | reverse complement strand
TGTCGATGGAATCCCCTTCAAGGGCCGTATCGACCATACCATCCACGAGGTTGAATGACTCGGTTCTTAGTCCTGATTTTTTTTGCACTGTGTGCATCGGTACTTGCTGAAGAGAAAAAGAATACTAAATACAAATTTTCATTTGGTGCGATTGCGGATTGCCAGTACTGCGAGGCTCCGGATCGAGGACAGAGAAAATATTCTGCGTCCAAGGAAAAGCTCCGTCAGTGCGTGGAACATTTTAATCGGGAGGATTTGTCTTTTGTGATTCACCTTGGTGATTTTATTGACCGTAACTTTTCCAGTTTTGATCAGTTGCTCCCCATTTATGATTCATTGGATGCCCCGGGCTATCATGTGTTGGGCAATCATGACTTTGAAGTGGCGGATAAGTTTAAGGAACAGGTTCCGCCCAAGCTGGGCATGCCCGCCAAATATTATGATTTTGTTATCAAAGACTGGAGGTTCGTATGCCTCGATGGAAATGATCTGAGTTTTATTGCGTATCCCAAAGACAGCGAAGGGTACCGAAGGTCAGAAAAGTATTACCGAGAAAACAAGATCCGGTCTCCGAAGTGGAATGGAGGAGTAGGGCAGGAGCAGATGCACTGGTTGAGAAGGGTTTTACAAAAGGCTGAATCTGCGAAGGAGAAGGTTATGCTTTTTTGCCACTTTCCAGTGTATCCTGCAGACCCCCATAATCTTTGGAATGCCCAGGAAGTCATTAAACTACTCGAAGAATTTTCCTGCGTTAAGGCTTATATAAATGGGCACAACCACAAGGGTATGTATGGGATCAAAAGTGGCATTCACTACTTGACCTGCATGGGAATGGTGGAGACTGATCAATCTGCTTATTCCATTTTCCGCGTACAGGATGAACAAATTGATGTACTCGGTTATGGACGGGAACCTTACCGTTTGCTTAAACTCAGATAGATTAAATTCAATGCTGTAAGATATGACTAAGAACTTTTCTCGACTCTTTTTGCAAGCTAGCCTGCTTTTTTCCTGTATATCCCAGGTTGAGGCAAAAACGATCGAACGCCCTAATATCCTCTGGTTAACGAGCGAGGATAACAGTGTTCGCTGGGTTGGGTGTTATGGCAATCCGCATGCGGATACACCCAATCTGGATAAACTTGCAAGCGAGGGATTTCTTTATCTCAACTGCTTTGCCAATGCTCCTGTGTGTGCGCCATCCCGTAGTGGTTGGATCACCGGCATTCATCCAGTCTCACTGGGTACCTTGCCTATGCGCAGTCGATACAGTATTCCGCACGATCAGATCAAGTATTATCCAGACTATCTTAAAGCTGCCGGGTACTACTGCTCGAATGTACGCAAAACCGATTATAACATCGGTGACAGAAAGGATTTTGATTGCTGGGATACAAACAAGCTTGATTGGAATACGGTAAAAAATAGCCAACCCTTTTTTCAGGTTATCAATGTGGCTAGCTCCCACGAGAGTCGGGCGTTTGGAGATGTTGATGAAACCTCGCATTCACCTGATGCCATTCAATTGGCCAAGTATCATCCGAATATTCCAGTGATGCGGAAAAACTATGCTCACTACCACGATGCAGTTAAGAACATGGATGCTGAGGTAGGAAACTTTCTTAAACAATTGGAACAGCATGGCCTAGCTGAAAATACAATTGTGATTTACAACTCGGATCACGGGGGTGTACTTCCGCGAAGTAAACGTTTTTTGTTCAACAGTGGAACCCACTGTCCTTTGATCATTCGCATACCAGAAAAGTTTAAATCTATTAGACCTGCGGAAAAAATTGGGGCGAAAATCGATCGTCTGGTAAGTTTTATTGATATGCCCAAGACATGGTTGAGTATTGCTGGTGCAGAAGTGCCCGAAATCATGCAGGGTGAAATTTTTCTTGGTCCTGATGTCGAGCCGGAACGAAATTATCATTTTAGCTACCGGGATCGGATGGATGAACGGTGTGATAGCCAACGAGCAGTCCGCGATACGCGCTACCTTTATATCCGAAACTATATGCCCTATGTTCCGTGGGGACAGAAATTAACTTACCTCTGGAAAATGGAAGCTACTCAGGCATGGGAGGATTGGCACCATGCAGGAAAGACCGATGCAGTGACCGGTCGATGGTTTGGAACTAAGCCGGCTGAAGAATTGTATGATACCTGGGAGGATCCAGATAATGTGGTCAACCTGATCGATAATCCAAAATATTCCAAGAAGACGGACGAGTTGCGTGGTGCTCTTGAGGATTGGCAACTAGAGGTGCGGGATTGTGGATTATTACCCGAGTGTGAACGGGTTAAGCGGGCAGAGGATCTAGGAGTTACTCTTTATGAAATGGCCCAGGATGAGAAACATTATGATATCAAGGCTTATCTAGGTGCCTCAGAACTAGTCTTGCGGGCAAAGCCTGAGCAGATTTCAGCATTGTTGGAGATGCTGAGTCATAAAGATTCTGGAATTCGTTACTGGGGAATGACTGGGCTTTACTTACTAGGGGAAAATGCCCGTTCACATATTCCATCGATCCACAAGCTTACCAATGATTCATCGGATGCCGTCCGTGCCATCACTGCCTTTACATTGTTTCGCTTGGGAGAAAAAGAGGCTGCCCGGACTTGCTACCTGAAACTTCTCAATAATAATTCCTATGCCTCCCTGCTGGTTCTCAATATGATCGATTGGCTGGGGGATAAAGGAGAGCATTACACAGAGGCAATTCGCCAGTGTTCCTTTTCCCATCAGGGATATGTGGAAAATATGAAGCAATTTTTCTAATTGCATGTAATTGCCTATTAAACCGATTATTAATTTATGAAATATTCAGCCCGCCCAATCCTCATAGCTTCCTTGTTTTTCTCTTTCGCTAGCTCCGCTCTTCTTGCAAAAAATGAAGGTCCCCTAAAGCTTTCTTTGCCTGAAGGTGCTACGATGACTTATAAGGGATCTTTGGGAGTAAATATGTACTCCATTGATTCGGCTGATCTGGAACATTCGATGATGCTTACCAAGATGCCTTCCGCACCGGGGATAGATACCACCAGTTTGCTCAAGGTTATGTCCGATACTTTTGTTCAACAGATGAAAGCACAGGAGTCAATCGTGGGTAAACTGACGCCGGAAAATCCGGTTCCTGAAGATTTTAAGGGGGAGCACTTTTCCGGGAAGCTAATCCGATTCAATTTAAAGTCCGAAGTTTTAAAATCGATGGAGCACACCAATTTTTATATGATCAGCGATGGAACCGATTCCTACAATGTACACATCTCTGGAAATGCAGACTGGGTGACTGCCTGCGAGAAAACACTTTCCACGATGAAG
>OMJS01000013.1 GCA_900299365.1 Opitutales bacterium | reverse complement strand
GATGATCTGGCAAGTGATTTGTCGGATAAAGTGGATACAATTCGTCAAAGAATAAATATTCCCCTAGTGGTTGGGTTTGGGATTTCATCTGCCCAGCAAGTTCGAGATGTAGCCAAGGTAGCGGATGGTGTGGTTGTCGGAAGTGCCTTGGTTAATTGCATTCCTAAAAATCTTGAGAACTCCCAACATATGCTGGCCGCATTAAAAGAAAAAACACAAGAACTGGTGGGTGGCATAAAAGCGGCCTGAGACTTGGTATTTCTTGCTGTTCCGTGGAAAAAAAGATCCAGGAACTATGGATATTAGCTGGAGTTACCGCTGCCGGCAAAACAGAGCTTTCTCTTCAATGGGCAGAAAAGTATAACGCAGAAATTATCTCGTGTGATTCAGTCTCTTTTTATCGCGGTCTTGATATTGGTTCGGCGAAGCCAAATAAAATGGAGCAAGCAAGGGTGGTTCATCACGGGCTGGATATCGCGGATGTGACTGAGGTTTTTGATGTGGGGCGGTTTCATGCCTATGCCCAAAAAACAATCGAAGAGATTGTTTCAAGAGGAAAAAAAGTTTTAGTGGTGGGAGGGAGTGGTTTTTTTCTACAAGGATTTTTACGGCCGGTTGTTGATAGTATAGAAGTATCACCGCATGTCAGAAAATATGTGCAAACTACATACGAACAAAAAGGAATGGGTGGATTGCGTAGCGAGTTGAAAACCTATAATCCCGAGGGTCTGGGAGAATTGGACCTGAATAACCCTATCCGGGTAATCCGGGCGTTAGAGAGATGTATGCAAAGTGGCTGTTCTCTTTTCGAACTGAGGAAAGAATTTGAAAAATTACCTATCCCATATGCTCAATTCGAAAAGAAAATGATCTGGTTGAACCGGGAGGATGTGGATATTACCAACCGTATCGAAAAACGAGCGGAAAAAATGATGGATATGGGAATTATTGACGAGACCCAAAGAGCCCTCCAAGCAGGAATTGAAAAACATCCAAGCCTGTGCGAAGCGGTTGGCTACCGGGAAGTGATAAATTATCTAAAAGCGGGCCGGTCTAAGGATGAGTTGGTTAACTCTATGGTCCTGTCCACTCGCAAACTGGTATCCAAACAAAGGAAATGGTTCCGTAAACATTTTCCTGCCGGTTCCAGTTTTGTAGAAAACTCTCAAAAATCCATATCTGTCGATCATATTCCATGGGTTGCGGGTACTTGACCGATTCTATTGATCGAATTAGCTTATACCCAGCTGTTACTTAAATGAATTCTTCAAATCCTTTAACAAGCGTGGCCATTGTCGCCAATCTGACAAAGTCGGGTGCGATGAATGTGGCAAATGATTTAAAGAAATTATGTCAGCAAAATGGAGTGGATGTTCGGTTAACCCAAGAGTTTCCATGTCCTAAGAAATTTTTGCAAGGTATGGACGCATGTTTTTCGGTAGGTGGTGATGGAACGCTTTTAAATATACTGGACGAAGCCATAGCACACGAAGTCCCAGTAGCTGGGGTTGGTTTAGGGAAACTTGGGTTTTTGGCAACTTTGTCACCTGAAGAATTATCAACTTCTTTACCCCCCCTACTTAGGGGAGAATTCAAAGTGAGGAGGAGAAGCCTGATTGGGTATCGGGAAAAAAAGGGGGATGAGAAACTGGCCCTTAATGATCTGGTAGTAAAGAGTGGTTTGACTGGTAGGTTGGGTAGGTTTTCGGTCTTTTGTGGAAACGAAAGAGTGGCAGATTATGCTTCGGACGGTATTGTGTTCTCAACTCCGACTGGATCGACCGCATATAATTTAGCCACCGGAGGCCCAATAGTTCATCCCGAAGCGGATGTAATTCTCATGACTCCAATTTCTGCTCATAGCCTTACTAGCAGACCACTTGTTTTTCCGGCCGGGATAAATTTGCAAATCGAATACGAGAAAAATTCTGCCAGTCCCGATGTGTCTGCTGATGGTAGGGAGGCTTTTTCCAACGCCCCACATTTTCCCCTGGAAATTTTTGTTTCCCAAAAAAGTTTTCCTCTCTTGGAAACCATTGGGCATTCTCATTTTAGGGTGCTCAGAAATAAATTAAAATGGGGATGAACCAGGGGTGAAGAAAAGCAGATAAAATGTTATCTTCAGGCACAAGGATCGGTCCCTTCGATGTTAAAAGTTGGATAAAAGAGGGTTCTTGTGGTCAGAGTTACCAAGGAGATGGTCGGACTGGAGAAGATAAGGGAAAAGTAAAATACCTAAAACTATTCCACCGCGATCTTGCCGAGACGGAAGGGTTCTCGGATTATTTTTCCCAAGAGTGCCGGGCAATCCAACAGATTGAAGGAAGAGGAATTTGGCCGATGCGAAGTAACGGTACAATGAAGTGGAAGCATTGGATGGCGTATGATTGGTTTGATGGAAAAAAAATTCAATTACCCAATGATTCCGAGAATGACGAAAAGAGGGAGATTAACCTGAGGTCCCTGAGCGATTGGATAGAGTTTTTACCTGAACAAGTGGGACCAGAGGAACTTAAGTCCATAATGATTGATTTACACTGTGGTTTAAATCAGGCACATGGATTTGGGGTGATTCATGGTAATCTTAAGCCTAGCAATGTGATCATTTGTCAAAAAGAAGATCAGTCTTTTGAGGCATGGATAACCGAGTTTGCCCTGTCTAAAATTGCCAGTTTTCAACCTTTGGGAGCAGATCAAAAAGAAGGAAAAGAGTTTGTCTCTCAAAGTCTGCAATTTCAAGAATCTCAGAAGGAGAGCCAGTTGTACAGACCGCGTGATACTAGATCCGGAGATATTGCCGAAGAAAAATGGGATTTATTCGCCCTTGGTAGCCTAGTGAAATATGTTATAGAAAAAAGTCCAAGAGGAAGCGATCAATGGGTGGATTGGCGGGAATGGTCGGATAAATCGCTCCACAATGCTTTTAGCACCGTTCCCCAGTCGATGGAGTCTATCCCTGGAATTGGGAGTTTGCCTGCCTATGGAATAAGGGGCGGAAATGTTGCGGATGCAGAGGGGTTGAGTGATGATGAAATTAGACATAAACGCGAGATTGAATGGGAACAAAACAAAAAGATTTCCTCGGCAAGATTCCGCAGAAATATCACGGGTTTAATCGGTTGCTTGTGTTTATTCATTTTTCTTTTCTCAAAAATCTATTTGTTTTTTTGTCCCTCTCCATGGGTGGAGTATTCAGTTGCTGGTGCTCTAGATAAATACCAGTTGGGCTTTGGTGTTTGGAAAGGAAAAGCATGGGGTATTTTACCATCCTCTTATGATCATGACGGAAAGGGTGGTCAGGATGTAGCAGGCGAGTGGGAACGCGAGGATGGTTTGTTACGGTTGAATTTCCGAAAATTTAAAAAGTTGAACGACGAAGATTCAGGGAAAAAGCTTTGGCAATTTATTGGCAAAGGGGCAACCAGTGAGGATGATTATTTTATCTGGTCTGACTATTTGGAGTACAACTGGCAGGCGAATGAATTGGAACTGATTAAGAGAGTGGATCAAAGTGAGGTTTTTGTGCCAGGAAAGCGGGGAGATGACAGCCCGCACCTTTTCCCAGAAATCCGTATTCGAAGAAGCAACGGACAAATTAAGCGAGCCGAACTGATTTTTAAACAAACGGACGAGAAAAGGCCAAGTTGGTCTTTTTATATCGGGGTGGGGTTTCTTTTAGCCAGTCTTATGTATCATCGAGTTTTGCTCTCGGTATCCTCTCCGGTTGTTGTTTCGGTAAAGGATTGAGTTTCTCAAAGCTTTATTAAAGACTACTTTTAAATGCTCCAAACTAGTTCGAAATTTCCATCGTTCAAGATTTTGCTGGGAATCAACCTGTTGTTTTTTTCATGCACATCAAATGATCCAGAGGGAAAATATGTAGGTGAGGTAAAAGATTGGGTTCATGAAGTTTTCGAAGGAAACCTCCTTGCTGAAGGCAAAGAATGCCTGGTTGAGTTATCCCTTTCCCAAGGGCCTGAGAAAATGATAGCAGAGTTATTGTTTGACCATCCAAGTATGGACCCGGTTCAACGCACCGGTAGTTGGGAGATTGGGGATGGTGAAAGAGTTATCCGGTTTGATGATGGAAAAAGCCCGTCTGAATTTTATTTGATCAAGAGGGGAGTACGTCATGCATTTCAATCTAAAGAAGGGCTGGCCAATGATGATGGGTCACCACTTCTTTTGGTCCGTAACGGTGGTCGTTCCAGAAAATCTTCTTACCCTATTGAAATTACTTTTGGAGAGAAAGGGGGGGCGGTTATTGAGGGTGCTGGCATACCTGAAGCTAGATCAGGTGAGTGGAGTCGAGTCGGTGACCGGGTGACCGTTACGATACGACTGTCAAAGTATAAAAATAATCAGGGTGAAATTGTGCCAGAAGAAAACTACAAATACTTTATGAGTTGGTCGGATCAAAAAGACGATATTTTGGTGTTGGAAAAGATGGTAGTTATGAGGCCTTTTGTCCATGAGGATGGATCGAAAAGACAGAGCTGGATGAGTTCTTTAATTTTTTCTGATCGTCCCATGCTTGTGGCCAAAAAGTAAGAGCAGGGTTCACTTGCAAAGATTTGACGTTCACCGAGCTGTCTTCATCATGGAAGGCTTTTTAAAATTATTCATCGCTTTATGATTACCGCACTCCAAAACTTCATATCAAAAAAAGGAAAATTTGTTTTTGTACTTCTTCTTTTATTGGTTGTTGTTTCCTTCGTATTGTATCTTTCCCAAGGCTCTTCCGTCTTTGACTTGATGTCTGACGGCGGGCGGGAGAAAAAAGAATTTTTTGGTTATGACTGGAATAACCCAGACCAAAGACGATTTTTAAATGTGACTACCCGTGCCGCTAGTTCAGTTGGGGTACTGGTCAGTCCGACTCAGGAAGTGGTGGAAAAAGCAGATAGTTCATACATTCAGGGTTTGCAGCAACAAATGCAGGCAGCTTTTCGATCAAGCCCAGATGAAATTGATCAGGATGCCATGCAAAGAATGTTTCAATACATGCAAGCCTGGCCAAATTTCTCACGAGATTTTAAGGTGCGTGAAATTGCCAGATCAGGTTCTTACGACACCGATTTTTTGGACGAATCTATCAAAACCCGAGTCGTTCTTAGCGGGCAGGCGGATAACTGGAACTTTCTTGACGGGAGTATTAATCATCCCAGTGTAAATTCACAGTTTGTAAATTTCCTCACCAGTATTGATCCATCCTTGGAGTCTGAGGATAACCGTAGTCGGGCACTCTCTTTGATTGGTTCAAGGTTTGGGATGACTGGTAGCGAGCTTGAATCCGTGCTCTACTCCTGCTTCCGCGACATGTTAGTAGACCGTATTTATACGCATCGTGGTTTTGCTCTGCCTGGTGAGGTTGAAGTGTTGAGTAATCAAAATGCATTTGCGTGGGATGGAGAGGTTGCCGTTCTCTCATTCAGTGACATCCCGCTACCCAAAATGGAATGGGGGGAGTTTCGATTTTCCAGTGTTCCCAAGAATGGAGATCATGTTGAGTTTACTTATGGAGAAAAAGAATTAAAATTTCTATTTGGGAATCTAAAGGATGATAAAAATGTTTCTTCCATCATTGTTCCAATTGGAAATAATCCTAAGGTCTCTGCCCAAAATTTTTCTGAAACAATTAACAAAAGTAATCTTGGTATAAAAGCATTTACCCGAAAAAATTCCACAGTCAGCTTGGAATTGATATTTGATTTATTGCCAAATGATTCACCAAAAATAAATACTGTCTCAGAGGCTGTTTCATTTAATGACAAATTAACGCCTCAACTCCGTGAGTTCTTCGAAAAAAATGCACAAATCGAAGCCTTTACGGAAGAACCCCGGACCTTGGCAACTGCGATGGTTTTTGCGAATAAGAATTTCCTTACTTCACCCCCGCCTCCAGATGATGCCCGCTTACGATCTTATTTCGAAAGAAATCGTCTCGACTTTTTACCTTCTAGTAAGCCCTCTGAGGATGGGGATAGTAATCAATCTGAAATTCCGGAGATTAATTTCGAAGATGTTGTTGAAGATGTTCGAAAAAAAGTGGAGGTTCAAGACTTGGCAGATGCAAATAGGGAATCCGAACGACTAGCTAAGAATGCTGCACTTGATTTCCTTGATGAATTGAATCGCTTTTCAGACCGTATTCGAAAGAACTATTCCGACTTTTCTTCTCTAAGAAAGTCCGATGAATTGGAAACTTTTCTCCGTGATTCCCAGGCTGAACAAAGAAAAATATCATTCTCCCCAAAGGAGATGAATGCTCAGTCCATGGTTTTGGGACTAGAGAGAAGGGCGAGTGAGCAACGAGCAAATAAAGAACCACTAGAGGAAGTTGATTCTTTGGACTCCTCTAAATTTTTTACCCGGTCGGTCAGAAAAGCCAGAAATGGTTATTTGGTTTTTCTTCTTGATGGTAAGGTACCTAAACAACCTGCAGCATTTGCCAAACTCTCTTTTTCTCTCCTTTGCCAAGAATTTATGAATGATCGGAGAAATACTAAATTTAATGATAAGGCTGATGAGTTGATTGAACGGTTGGAAACCGATCCAAAATCGAGCGATGTCCTAATGTCGAAATATCCGATTAAAGTAAAAAACCAAAACAGTGCCCGGGCATCCTTTGATTCTTTGCAAAGATCGATCCGGGCAAGAATGGATAAACTGGAAAGTTCACAATCTACAGATGAAGAGGGTGGTAATAAAGTGATTGCTGCCAACGAGAAGAAATTAAGCAACTTGAAGGTTCAATTGACTCAACTTGCCAAAGAAAGAAGGGCGGTTGATCGTTTTCTCCAAGGCGCAGAGTCTCTCGATGTAGAAAATAAGTGGGTAGAAGTGGAAAGAAATGAAGAAAGGGTAGTCTTTGGTTTTTTGAGTAAAGTTTACACTATCCGAGTTAAGCAAATAGAAGATGAGCAAAAGAATACCATGAATGCCAATCTGGAATTTTCCAGAGGAATGCTTGCCCGAGATGAAGCGATCAAAGAATTAATTCTAGTCCATTTGTCCGAGTAACTAAATGGAGCGAATCCCTTTCCTTTTTTCTACGTAATTTTTCTCCAGCCCAGAAAAAATTCCGTATTGCCATCATTTCCTAAAGGGCTTGCTTGGGTTTCTATAACCAAAGAAGATCCCGGAAGTTGATCTGAGGCATGTTGTTTGATTTCTTTGAGCACCCGGTGATGGATATTTTTATCTTTTATAATTCCCTGCCCCCTATCCGCTTCCTCTTTTTTACATTCGAACTGTGGTTTTACTAGTGCAGCAAGGTAGCCGTTATCCTCGAGGAATTGCCAAGCTTGAATCAGAACTTTTCGTAATGAAATAAAAGACAGGTCCATCACAACTAATGAGTATTGAGAATGTGGTAAATCTTTAATGGTCAAAGACTTTAAATTTACTTTCTCCAGATTCGTTACTCGATCATCGATCCTTAATTTGTAGTGCAGTTGGCCTCTGCCCACATCCACGCAGGTGGCCGAACCAGCACCTTTTTGTAATAGACAATCGGTGAACCCTCCTGTGGATGCACCGAGGTCCAAGAAATCGACACCCTCAACCGGCCATTTCGATGCTAAAAGAAAATTTTCCATTTTTAAGCCCCCCCGACCCACATAAGGCATTTGGGTTTTTAGGGAAAGCTTTGCATCGGGGGGAAGTAATTGGCTGGATTTTTCAATTTTTGCATCTTTCCAAGTAACTTGTCCGGCAAGTATGCACGCCTGAGCCTTGGTTCGGCTCTCAGCAAGTTTGTGCAAAACCATTAACTCATCCGCCCGGATTTTTTTACTCATCACCTAAAAGTGTTAATCCAGGATAATCTATCAATTACAGAATTTTGATTCTATAAAAATATTCATTTTTTAAGAAAAAAACTTGACCATGGTGGGGCAAAATGGCACATAATGGTTAGAAGTGGTTATTAAGGCATGGTCATTTACAGGTAATGGAAGCAAGCACAACAACCTTTTTTGTAGGGGAGTTTACTCACTCTTTGGACAGCAAGGGGAGGGTTACTATTCCCTCAAAATGGAGGATTTCTGGTGGCGAAAACACATACTTGGCACTCCCCAATCCCGGAAGGTATATCACGGTTTATCCCCCGAAAATGGTGGCCCGATTGGAGGAGAAAGTGGCCGAGGCGAACCTCAGCGATGTCAGGGCACAGGCACTCCTGATGGAGTTGTTTTCCAAGGCTCATTCATTTGGTTGCGATAAGCAGGGGCGAATTAATTTGAACGAAAAACTTTTAGATCATGCAGGAATCAAGGGCAAGGCAGTCCTAGTGGGTAATTTTTCCGCTTTTGCTATATGGTCAGTTGACCGCTACTCGGGCAGACCTGCTGAAAATGAGCGTAATATTTTTGATGCGATGAGGGAGTTGGGGTTATGATACTTGGGTACAAGTTTTGGGCGACTTTTAGGGTGGTCGTCCTAAGAAGGGGATTTGATTCCAGGTTGCCCCGCCTCTCTATCGCTTCATTTTCGATTAACGCAAACCTCGGGGGGGGTGGGAATGTATTGTGGTGCGGTTGAATTCGTTTGTTCTCCATCAGCGGTGAGGCACATCCCTGTTCTGCTCGATGAATGCATGGCTTGCCTTAAGCCGGAGCGGGGTGGTTTATTTGCTGACTTAACCTTTGGTGGAGGTGGTCATAGTGGGGAGATTTTAGCTGCTTCTTCTGAAAGTACTTTGATCGCGATGGATTGTGATCCGGATGCTCAAGTACGGTCCACAGAATTAAGATCTCAATATGGGAGCAGGTTTAGTTTTTTTGATTCATCTTTCAAGGATTTGGACAAGGTAACCGCACCCAATGAATTGGACGGTGTATTAATGGATTTGGGGATATCCTCCTTCCAATTGATGGAGCCTGAGAAAGGATTTTCTTTTCGCTTGGACGCACCCATAGATATGAGACTTGATCCAAGAATTGGCCAAAGTGCAGCTAAGTTTTTGGAGGAAGCCTCATACGAGAGTTTAGTTCGTGCGGTTCGAGAGTATGGGGAAGAACGGAGATGGCGAAGAGTGGTTGATGCAATCATTAAGGCTCGGGGAACTGGTAAACTTTCACGAACTATGAGTGCAGCTGAGTTGGTAAGCGATGCAGTGGGCGGCAGGAATTTCCGTCAGCGTATACATCCGGCTACTAAGACTTTTCAAGGAATTAGAATTGCAATTAACGGAGAATTGGAAGCCCTTGCAGTTACTTTACCTAAAGCCTTTCGGGCCTTGAAGGAGGGTGGGGTACTTGCTGTGATTTCATTCCATTCTTTGGAGGATAGGATCGTGAAGAGATTTATGAGGAAAATGGCAGGTCGGCCGGAGAGTAGATACGATGGTAGGCCAAATCAGGAGAGGTCAGTATACGCTGTACTAAACGGATCGAAGGCAATATTCCCAACGAAAGAGGAGGTTGAGGGAAACCCACGGAGTCGCTCCGCCCGCTTAAGATATTTAACTAAAATTATGCAACCAGAACTGTAAGACTGATGAATCGGGTGTGGTGGATGTTTATAATTCTTGCAGTTTCTATATTCGGGAGCGGAGCAATCTCCATCGTGTGGTTACGAATGGAGATTTCCGCAACCGCTAAAAATTGTGGCAATCTCGAGGATCAAAGAGAAATGGTTGCCCGAGAGTTGCGGGAGTTGCGGGGAACGAAGTCAAGGCTTCTTAGACCCTCAATGATTGCAAAGTTGGTTGAGGGAAGATTGAGTGTGCCAACTGCGCAAAAAACGGTGCATGTGACAGAACGGGAAATGAATTCATACCAAAAATATGAAATTGCCCGAAGTAACAACCCGAGAAGAGGAGACATTTTTACCCGTAAGTAGGATGAAAAATGTTTGCATCTCTTCTTATCGTTTCTACCTCACTTTCTTTGCTGTTCTTTTAACTTTTTGTACTCTTGGTGGCAGGCTTCTGCATTTGCAGGTCTGGCAGTCCGAAAAATACAGTAGTCTTGCAGCATCTGCCCGACAAAATTTTATTAAGGAAGAGGCGAGGCGAGGCGATATAGTTGATCGTAAGGGAAGCTTACTCGCTACAACAAAATCCGTTGTTGTACTGGGGCTCGATCCGCACAGTTACGATGTTGAGGATGCAGATAAATTAATTCATTTGGCGAACCTTCTGAACATCGAGCCGACTATCGTTACGGATGCAGTAAAGAAAAAGTATTTTACTTCCAAGAACTCAGTAGAAAAACTTACCCCGGTCAGGTGGGTAAAGCTTAAGGAGGGAGTAGATGACTCCACTTATCAAGCAATTAAAAACCTTAAAATAAATGGTGTGTATGGAAATTACAAACACTCCAGGTTTTACCCAAACCAGCAATTAGGAGCTCATGTGTTGGGTTATGTAAATAAAGAGGGAAAGCCATGCATGGGAATTGAATTAATGGCCGACTATTACTTACGAGGACAGGACGGATGGATCGAAAGTGAAAGAGATGGAAGAAGGAGGGAAATGCCACAGTTCAGATCAGTAGAATTCTTTTCTCAGGATGGATTGAACCTAGAACTATCAATCGATCGAGTTATCCAAGATGCAGTAGAACAGGAAATAGAACATCTAATAAAAAAATATTCGCCCGAAAGTGTCTCAATTGTTGTTAGTAATCCGACAACGGGTGAGATTTTAGCCATGGCAAATGGTCCAACCTTTGACCCAAATCATTACAATGATTATCCTATGGCCAACCAAAGAAACCGTGTACTTACTGATCTTTACGAACCAGGATCGACATTTAAAATTATTCCAGTCGGAGGAGCATTAAACGAAGGATTTATTAATCCAGATGATATAGTTGATTGCTCGTTATCAACTTACATAGTGGGAAAGAAATCACTTAGGCTGCCGAAGGATCACCACCCATTGGGTAAGATTTCCCTACATCAGGTTGTACAGAAATCAAGCAATCGTGGGGCTGCACAAGTTGGGCTAAAATTAGGTGCCAATCGATTATACGACTATTCAAAGGCATTTGGTTTTGGTGAAAAAACAAATATTGGACTGGTTGGCGAGAGGTCAGGGATTTTGCATAATCCATCAAACTGGGACGGATTAACCATTACCAGACTGCCGATGGGGCACGCAGTATCCGTTACCCCTATGCAAGTCCATTCAGCTATGAGTGTTATTGCCAATGGGGGAATTTTAATGAAACCGTTTTTGATTCGGAAAGTTTATGACCAAGAGGGAAAAACTGTCGTTCCATTTTTACCGAGTCCAGTAAGACGGGTTATAGATGAAGATGTCGCAGATCAACTCACCACAATGCTAGTAAGTGTTGTGGGAAGGGAAGGAACTGCAAGATCAGCCATGGTGCCTGGGTTCCAAGTAGCTGGTAAAACGGGGACAACCCAGAAGATAATAGACGGGAAATATTCAAGTAACCATCATGTAGCCTCTTTTTCAGGATATTTCCCAGCTGATAAACCCAGAGCAGTAATTACGGTAGTGGTTGATGAACCAAAAATGAAAAAGGGTAGGTTAGGTTATGGGGGTAGCGTGGCTGGACCATCTTTTCGAAAAATTGCCAACCGTTTGATTAGTTATTTTGGCATTCAACAAAGTCCCAAAGAACTAAGTTATTTAAGCGATCCAAAGTTAAAAATTCAGTAGTTATGAAAAATAACCTCGAAGAAATGCAAAATGTGGAAAGTGTAAAATCCAGAGTCTCTCCCGACCGACTCCTTGGTGATATAATCGATGGAAATTCATCGCATGGAGTAAGGAACGGTCGCCAATTAATCAAAGCGATTTGTTCGGATAGCAGGAGAGTTGTTCCAGGAGCCGCTTTTTTTGCCATTCCGGGAAGACGGACAAGTGGTGAGGCTTATTTAGATGAGGCCCTAGAGAGAGGTGCTAAAGTAGTAGTATCGGAATCCTCGAATATTAAACTTCCCATTGGAGTAACCAATATAAAGGTGAATGATGCAAGAAGTGCACTGGCACGCTTTTCGAAAAACTTTTATAATTCACCAGATGAGGCAATGAGTCTAATTGGAATTACTGGTACAAATGGTAAAACCACCGTAAGTACACTTACTAGGTATTTGCTTGAGGAACCAGGAAGGCCTGTGGGATTGATCGGTACTGTACAGTACAATTTGGGCGACCGTGATATTCCGTCTTTTAAAACAACCCCAGAAGCATCAGACCTCTATCCAATGCTTAAAAGTATGCTTGTTGCTGGATGTACTAATGCAGTGATGGAGGTTAGTTCTCATGGGATTCATCAGTCTCGGGTTACTGGTTTAAACTTGGAGATAGCAACATTTATGAATTTGACTCGCGATCATCTGGATTATCACGGGGGGATGGAAGAGTACTATAGGGAGAAAAGAAAACTTTTTAATGGGATAAATGGTCCTTTACCCAAGGTTGCCGTTATAAACGGGGACTGTCCTTATGGCAAAAGGTTAGCCCAGGAATTGCCGCCGCAGGTTCAGGTACTTACTTTTGGATTTGAAGAAAATAATCATTTCCGAGCAAATAACATTACCCTCGATTCCGATGGCTCAAAATTTTTATTAGAAAGCCCACTTGGAAACACCGTAGTGGCGAGCCCGCTTATAGGGAGATACAATGTATCGAATGTATTGGCCTCTTTGGCTATTGTTCATGCTATGGGGGAAGATGTTTTGGGTGCGGTACAAAAATTACGGAAATTTCAAGGTGTAAGTGGTAGAATGGAGTGCGTGGATAAAGGCCAGCCATACCGTGTACTAGTCGATTATGCCCATACCCCAGATGCACTTCGTAATGCTTTGGAAATGCTTAAAGAATGTACCAAGGGTAAAGTGAGAGTGGTCTTCGGTTGCGGGGGTGACCGAGACAAGGGAAAAAGACTCGAAATGACCCGAGTTGCATGTGCTGCAGCAGATCAGATATGGGCAACTTCAGATAACCCGAGAACGGAAAGTATAGATTCTATATTTAGCGACATGAAAAAGGGGGTTTGCAGGGGAGCGGAAGTATATTTTGTGGAGGATAGACGGAGAGCAATCGACCTTGCTTTGGAGGCAGCAGATGAAAATGACTGTGTTTTAATCGCAGGGAAAGGGCACGAGGCTTACCAAGAGATTCAATACACAGCGATTCCTTTTGATGATCGTTCTATTGCTGGTGATCTGTTGAATGCAAAACTTTATGGAGGTTGATGTCTATCTTTAATCCAGTTGATCTTAGCAAATATTGTGGTGGCGAGTGGACGACGCTCCCGAAAGTAAATATCGAAGGATTTTGTTTTGATTCAAGAAATGCCAAGCAGGGAGATTTATTTATTGCCCTAAGGGCAGAGAGGGATGGGCATAACTTTATAAAACAGGCGATTTCATCTGGTGCAGTAGCAGCCCTAGTAGATCATAAGGTGGTAAGCGAAGATTGTCCCCAATTAATAGTTGAGGAAACCCTCGCCGCCTTTCAACAAATTGCTAAATCTCACAGAAAAAAATTCACAAAGCCAGTAGTGGGAGTAACAGGAAGTTGTGGAAAGACCTCTACCAAAGAGATATTAAAGGTTCTGCTTTCCGGTTCACATTGTACAGAAGGGAATTTCAACAACCACATTGGAGTGCCTATAACTTTGACAAAGTTTTCAATTTCAGGTCATCCATTTGCTGTGGTTGAAGCAGGTATTAATATGCCGGGAGAAATGGATGTTTTAGCTGATATGATATGCCCGGATATAGCCGTTATCACATCGATTGATCATTCGCACTTGGCTGGATTAGGAACGATTGAAATGGTGGCCAATGAAAAGATCAAACTATGGTTGTATTCCCAAGATTCATGCCTAGCTATCTTTCCCGAAGAATTAGAAAAATTTAAGCCATTTTCTGATGCTATGGAACAGTGTAAGGGCGAATTTATTAAAATTAAAAAAGCCAAAATCGGTAGTGTTGAGTTACAAGACAACTTGGCTTTGTATGAAGTTTCGACTGAAACAAACGAGCGTGGACACTCACAGAACTTATCAATTGAGCGATGTGGGTGTCCGCCTCTTGTTGTAAGGATTCCAGAAGCATCTGATGGAACGATAAGAAATATGGTATTGGCATGTGTAACCGCCTGGAAGTTGGGGGTATCAGACAAGGAAATTTGTGAACGCCTACCCCAATATAGGCCCTCTGGCCTACGAGGTTCATGCCTCGTAGGCCGAGGAAGTTCTTATGTCTTGGACTGTTACAATGCGAACCCTGCTTCCATGATAGATTCTGTAAATTTCTTTTTCGAGCGCTATCAAGATGAACCAAAGTTATTGGTTTTGGGATCGATGAATGAACTGGGGGATGCTAGTGATCAACTACATTTTAAAACAGGAAAGTCCATTCATTTAAATCATTGTGACCAAGCGGTTCTTATTGGTGATTACTCCATTAATTTAGCAAATGGAATGATGGAAAGTGGTGCTAGAGAAGAACAAATATCTATTTTACCAAATCCTGAGAATGCCAGACCACTGATCGAGGAGTTCAAGGGCGCAGTGTTGATAAAAGGAAGTCGTGCTTACAAGTTAGAAAGATTGATACCGCAATGGGCGGTGGAAGAATATGAACCTATGAAGATCGCATGTTGAGTTGGTTGCAGTTTGGGGAAGATATATGGGGGCCATTTAGGCTCTTTCAGTATATTTCTATACGAGCACTTGGTGCGGGTATTACTGCTTTAGTAGTAGGGTTTTGGATAGGTCCTTCTTTGATTTTACTTCTTAAAAAGATCGGAGCAAAGCAAGCATTTAGAGACAAAGAGGAAGTTGGTAAACTTGCGGATTTACATATCGATAAAACTCATACACCTACAATGGGTGGCATGCTGATCTTTTTCTCCGTTTTATTGAGCAGCATATTGTGGGCTGAACCCAATGTCTATGTATGTACTGCTCTGATTACCTATATTTTACTGACATGCGTCGGATTTGCCGACGATTTCTTAAAGATTTCCCAAAAGAATAGCAAAGGTTTATCTGGTAAGTATAAGTTACTTGGTCAACTAATTGCCACGGGAGTTGCACTGTTTTTTCTTCTTGGTCCCTTAGCGAATGGTCTAAACGGCGCGGGGGATGAGGCACTGGGTAGTAGCCAAAAAATGAGAGAATTTTGGGTGCCTTTTGTAAGTTACGAGGATACTTCAAGTATTCCAATATTATCACTTGGTACTTTGTCCCTGCTCTATCTATTAACCCTTACGGGTACAAGTAACGCCATTAATTTGACTGATGGATTAGATGGATTGGCTATTGGGTGTACCGTCACCGTTGCTCTAACCTATGCAATAATGGCTTATGCATCAGGCAATTTTTTAATTGCAGATTACCTCAAAATTAGTTGGGTTCCAGGAACCGGGGAACTGTCAATTGTTTGCACAGCATTGCTAGGAGGTAGTCTCGCATTTTTGTGGTATAATGCTCATCCTGCGGAAGTTTTTATGGGGGATACAGGTTCGCTGGCAATTGGTGGCTTGATTGGAATTATAGCATTAATGATACATCAGCCCCTTACTCTGATTATTGTAGGAGGAATATTTGTAATGGAAGCAACCTCAGTAATTTTACAGGTTGCATCCTTTAAACTTCGAGGGAAAAGAATATTTTTAATGTCTCCGATTCATCACCACTTCGAGTTAAAGGGATGGAAGGAAACCAAGGTGGTAATTAGGTTTTGGATTTTATCACTTTTGTTCGCACTTATTGGTCTGGCCACTCTTAAATTGAGGTAATGAAGGGGGATACATTTACAGACTCCATAGATAATTCCCATGGTCCGGTTGCAATTTTGGGTAGCGGTATTAGCGGATGTGCTGCCCAGAAACTCTTAGTATCGAGAGGGAAAACCTGTCAATTGTTTGATCAGCGAAACCGTATCTTTACTCAAGAGGACGCCAAAAGATCATCTTATGTGGTACAAAGTCCTGGGTTTGAACCCAATCATGAATGGATAAAGACAGCACTTTCTCAGGGAAAAGAAATATTTTCAGAAATTGATCTAGGTTTGAGTTGCTCCGATCATTCCGAATTTGTTGCCATTACTGGGACCAATGGAAAAACATCTTTAACCAGTATACTAGGACATGTTGCCCGGAGATTAAATATGCCTTGTGAGGAATTGGGAAATATCGGTAGACCCCTTTCTGAAGCTGTTACCAATAGCACACTTAAGAAAAAGATTGTTTTTCATGAGACAAGTTCCTTTCAGGCAGTTTCTTCGAGATCACTTCTTCCGGACGCTGTATTATGGATCAATTTTGCTCCGGATCATATCGATTATCATGGGAGTGAACTTGAATATTTTTTCGCGAAGTTAAAATTGGCCAATAGTTGTGTTTCTCCACATAATGTTTTTATCGGAACTTCTGTTATCAAATATGCCCGAAAGTTCGGTGTGGGTTTGAATGTTGGATTTAGGGAGATAAAACCATTCACAATTCAGGAATTACCAAGAAACATTGCTTCCTTTCACCTGAGTAAACCACAACTGGAAAACCTTGCTTTTGCCAGAAGTTGGTTTGAACATAAAGGAGTTGGGTTGGAGCGTTTTTTTGAGGCACTCGTTGATTATAATCCTCATCCTCACCGTTTAAAAAAAGTAAAATCTGTTAATGGGGTCAATTTTTGGAATGATTCAAAATCAACCAATGAACTATCCACTTTAGCGGCGTGTAATTCATTTCCCAAAAAAGTGATTTGGATTGGCGGGGGGAAAAGTAAAGGGCTCCAGATCGACCAATTTGTTCTAAATCTATACCCATATATAAAAAGTGCTTTCCTACTGGGCGAGACTGCTAGCGAACTATCCAAAAATTTACGAAATTTTGAAATAGAATCTCAAGTTTGCCAACATCTTGAAGATGCGGTCGCGCAGGCATTTCAATCTGCCCATAAAAACGATAACATTTTATTTAGTCCAGGATTTGCCAGTTTTGACATGTTTTTAGATTATAATGAAAGAGGGAATTCCTTTGAATCACTCGTTTTCGATTTGAAGAATACCATTCAAATCTCTACGAATTTACCAATATACAATTTGCAAGCTAGCCATTAAAAAAATGAAACTATCAAAAGTATTCGGAATCGTCCTATCACTCCATGTAGGAGTTATTCTTCTCGTTATGTTCCAACCAAGTTGTCAAACAACTGGTGGAAAGGCAAAAGTTCCTACAGAAGAGAGCACTACTAATAATACAGAGGAGTCATTTAATCAAGCCATTGAGGGGATTGATGAACCACTTGTTGGTGATGATAAACCGGTGGATGAAAAACCAGATGAATTTGCCGCACCGAAAAGACCTGCCCCGGGTGAACTTATTGTTCCACAAGAGCCTGCAATTGATTCATCTGCTCCAGGAATAATTGTCCCGACTGAACAAAAAGTTTACCCTCTGGACCTTAAGCCATCTGATCTTTCCATTTACAAAGTAGTTCGAGGCGATACTCTTTGGGGAATCGCCAGAAAGAATGATGTGACTCTTGCTAATCTGCTTAAGGCAAATCCAAACTTAGACAAAAGTGGACGGTTATCTATTGGTCAAGAAATCATGATTCCCGGAGTGGGGGAATCCAGTCCTGTAAGTACCATTAATGAGACATTTGAAACTACAACCATTGTTCAATCCGATGGCAAGACATACACCGTGGCCAAAGGGGATACTCTTTCCCGAATAGCCCGAAACCTCGGGGTCAGGTTGTCGGAACTTTTGAGAGCTAATAATTTGTCGATGTCATCGATTATCAAACCAGGTCAAATTCTGGTTGCTCCAGCAATTTCTAGCGGGCAAATATCTGAAAGTTCACCAGCAACCCAGAATTCGCCCATTATTGTTCCAACAGGGGCGACAACACATACCGTTAAGAAGGGAGAGAACCTGTCCCGGATTTCATCCATTTACGGAGTTTCAGTATCTCAAATTATGGAATGGAATGGATTATCAAATCCCAGCCTGATTCGGGCGGGACAACCCTTGATCGTATCGCAGGGGCAGAACGCAGTTCCGATTGTGCCTGAATCCCCAGTTCAGGATAGTAAAACCGAGGTTATTCCTGCTGACGAAGGGGGAAGCCTACAGGATTTTTTCAATGATTCTTCAAATGAGGACAGACCAATTATTGATGCCCCATAAGATATTATGACGAATGGTGTGGTGAGAAAGAGAGGTTGGATTGGCAGAAACAGTATCGGTAAATAAGACAACAAATTGGGTAACAGCATACTTGGTTGTTGCTTCCATTGGATTGACCATGATTGGTCTTGTCATGCTCTTTAGTGCAGGTGCGGTAAAGGGGGCTCAAGATTTGCTTTTTAAGCAGATTGTTTGGGTATTTATATCTTTCTTAGCAGGTTTGTATGCATCGGTTGTCAACTTGGAGTGGTTGAGAAACAGATCAGCGTTAATCTTTGCTTTGTGTATATTAGGCCTTGTTTTAACTTTGATTCCTGGAATTGGTGTTAAAGTTAACGGGGCACAGCGTTGGATTGGGCTTGGTTCCCTACGTATCCAACCTTCTGAATTTGCCAAAATTGGAATTGTTCTCCTTTTAGCAAAATATTTTGCTGATCAACAAAGAGTAATTAGTACCTTGCTCAAAGGTTTTATTTGGCCCTCTGTGATTATTGGAAGTGCATGTGGTTTAATTCTTTTACAACCAGATTTTGGAACCTGTTTTTTATGTGGTGCAGTTGGGGCTACCCTCATGTTTCAAGCTGGAGTAGGACTGAGGTGGTTATTACCGGTTGCCGGTCTTGCCGTTTTGCTATTTTCAATTTTAGTCTATTTTGATCCCGTTCGGATCAGACGGGTAACTTCATTTTTGGATGTCGAGGCAAATGCAAATGACAGTGCCTATCAATTATGGCAGGGTATGCTTGCTTTTGGTGTAGGAGGGTTGGATGGAGTTGGCCTTGGGATGGGGCGTCAGCAAATGTACTTCCTGCCCGAGGCACATACAGATTTTATTTTTCCTGTTATTGGTGAGGAGCTTGGATTACTTGCTACATTTACCATACTTCTCACATTTTTAATTATGTTTTTTAGCGTAGGTGTAAGATTACGGCAGATTTCGAGAATGTATGAATATCTCCTAGCTATGGGGGCACTTCTCTTTGTCATACTTCAAGCAATTATTAATATGGGAGTAGTGACTGGCTGTCTGCCGACCAAAGGCATGTCACTCCCTTTTATCAGTTATGGTGGATCTAACTTAGTCGTAACTTTTCTTTTTGTAGGTCTGGTAATTAATGTCATGAGAAGGAAAGATAATCCTTCTCCCATCCAAGCGAGAGAATTGTGAAGAATATTGTCATAGCTTGTGGCGGGACAGGAGGTCATTTAACTCCGGGTATTGCTCTTGCTCAGAGCTTGGAACTTTTGGGTTGTCCAACTTGGTTATTCATCAGTCAAAAACAGGTTGATTCGAGACTGGCATCGAAGTACCCAGAATTAAATTTTGTACCTATGCCAGGAGTGCCATTGATCAAGACTCCGTGGGGAATCATAAAATTTTTGAAAGGATGCCTGCATGCTTTTCTCCGATCGCATTCCTTCTTTCGTAAGATTGATGCCGATGCCTTGGTTGGATTTGGAGGGTTTTCGACTTTTGGACCCGCTCTTGCCGCCCGTACTTGTGGTATGCCTTTCCATATTCACGAATCTAACCGTATCGTGGGAAAGGCAGTTCGTTTTTTGGCAAACCGTGCTAGCCGAGTTTATCTTCCTTCGGGTGTAAGGCTACCAGGTATTCCTAGTGAAAAAATTTCTCATATCGGCTACCCACTAAGGTCAGATTTTAGAAGGATTCCCATGGAGCGGGCCCGGAAATGCTTGGGTATATCAATGTCTGAAAAATTATTGTTGGTCTTTGGTGGGAGCCAAGGGGCAGCTTCGCTCAATGAATGGGTCAAAAATAATCTAACCCAATTAGCCCAAGATGGAATTTCAGTTTATTGCTTGACGGGATTAAATGATCAAAATTCCGGAACTGTTCAACTTGAGGGACTTGCTGGAGAAACTGTTACCAGTCGGTTTGTAACCTTTTCAGATCAAGTGCACATATTAATGTCCGCAGCGAATTTAGTCATTTCACGGGCCGGTGCTGGATCGATTGCGGAAATTATTAGGTGCCGGGTTCCATCGATCTTGGTTCCCTATCCCTATGCTGCAGATATGCATCAACATGCTAATGCACAGTACTTGGAAGCTAAGGGAGGTGGGGTTGTCTGTCCTGAAGAATCGATTGAAGAGAAGCTACTGTTGGAAGTGCGTGAAGTCATGTTTAATGAAGAATTTCGAGCAGTACTAAGAAGAAACCTTTATTCTTTGGATCATGAAGATGTAGCAAGCATGTTTGCTAAAAATCTTTTGAACACCTTTAAGCTCAACAAGAAAACAAATGTACCCTCAGGTCTGCTAGAGTCGCATATATGAGACGTCCTAAAAAAGTATTATTGTTGGGTGCTGGCGGTATGGGCATGGTTCCCCTTGCTCTGTATTTAAGAGGTGCAGGTGTAAGGGTGGAGGCCTATGACGATCGTTTTAACGAGCCTATTCGCAGTCATTTAATCGATCACGGTGTAAAAGTCTTGGACGAAATTACTCCCATTAAAATTCCTGACTGCATCGTTCATTCCTCGGCTATTAGTCATCTCGACCAAAGGCTGAGCAAATTTAGAGAACTCGGGATTCCTTTTTACAGACGCGGAGACTTTTTGGCTCAATTATTTGCGAGGCATAAAATAATTGCGGTAGTTGGTAGTCATGGAAAAACCAGTGTTTCAGGAAGGCTAGCCTGGGCCTTGAAGGAAGTTGGTTTTGCCGCATCTCACTTGATCGGTGCCCAATTTAAAAACCATACCTTCCCCGCAGGCTATTACTCAAAATCCAGATGGGTAGTCATTGAGGTGGATGAAAGTGATGGTTCCATCGATTCTTTTGCGCCCTGGATGACAGTCTGTTTGAATTGCGACTGGGACCATGTTGACCAATACAAGGATCGATCTTCCTTTGCTAAAACTTTAGAAAATTTATTTACCCGGACTAAGTCCACAATTATTCACGGAGATGGACAACCATTGCAAAAAATTGTTGAAAAGGTCGATAGGAAACAATTTCTTTCCTTCACCAGTGCAAAAGAGCCAGCCCAATTCTTAGAAGCGAATGATTTGGCGGTTCGGAAAAGCGGGCATGCTCTGGGTTTAGATTTTAGCAAAATAGATTTCAATAGATTTCCAGGCATGGAAAGGCGGCAATGTATTCTTTATGATTCTGAATATAGAACCATTCTTGAAGACTATGCCCATCATCCGTCGGAAATTGCATGTATACTCAGATTAAGAAGACAATTATTGCCAGATCACGAAATGAAGGTTGTTTTTCAACCCCATCGTTATTCAAGAACGAAGGCCTTGGCTCCTTCTTTTGCTGAGGAACTTTCTATAGCCGATGATCTTCACCTCCTTCCAACCTACGGTGCATTTGAAAAGTTTGACCAGTCGGGTGTGGTAGAAAGTTTAACTGGATACCTGCCTCCGAGGCTTCGGGATGCCGTCAAAATATTTAATAATTTTTATGACCTCAGGTTGGCACTAGGTAACCAGAGTGAGGGTTTGAATGATCAGGTTATTTTTTTAGGTGCTGGTGATTTAAATAAATGGGCACATGCATTTGCTGCATGGGAGCATACAAAAGGAATCAAGCAGGATGCTTTGGGTTTTTACTTAAACGACCGAATCTCCAAGCAGACAAAATTAATTCGGGATATGCCCCTCGGTTCCATGACAACAATGGGGGTAGGGGGGGCGGCTAATTGGTACGCAGAACCTGCAAATATTGAAGATTTAAGAGTGCTGGTTGAAGCTTGTGACCTGTTCGATATGCAGCACGCAATGATTGGTCGGGGTTCCAACTTAATCGTGCCAGATCAGGGCTTTGGGGGATTAGTTATTCGTTTGAGAGGAGCCTTTTGGCGTACAATTGATCTTCGTTCCAATGACACTCTAATTGTAGGTGCGGGGGCAAAACTTAATGAAATATGTAAATTTGCATGTTTAAAAAATTTAAGTGGATTTGAGTTTTTAGAAGGCATTCCAGGCACGCTCGGCGGGGCTCTACGAATGAATGCGGGAGCGATGGGTTGGGAGATTTTCGATTTGGTGGATTGGGTGAAATTTTTAATGCCTAATGGAGAGATTAAACAAATTGATGGCGATGAACTGGAGGTTGGTTATCGCTATTGTCGTGAGGCATATGATGGGATTGCTCTCCGGGCGAAGCTAAGAGCAGAGGGAAGGGCACAGCACATTGACATTAGAAAAGTAATAGAAAAAATGTCCCGGAAACGAAGGAAGAGCCAACCAAAACTGGCTAGTTCAGGTTGTGTTTTCCGCAACCCTCAATCCCACCCGGCTGGCTGGTTAATTGATCAAGCAGGTTTAAAGGGAGAACAAGTTGGTGGTGCCTCCGTTTCCCAGGTGCATGGAAATTTCATCGTAAATCAAGGAGAAGCGACCACTGATCATGTGATTGAGCTTATTCAAAAAGTAAAAAAGAGGGTGAAGGAAACTCACGGGGTTATTCTTGAACCGGAAATTAATCTACTTGGTAAATCATGGAAGGAATACCTTTCTTGAATTTAATCTTATGAATGCAAATCCCAACATAGTTATCTTAGCTGGAGGAGTTGGCCCGGAACGAGACATTTCTATTTTATCGGGTCAAGCATTGTCTGATTCCCTGTCCCAATATTATCACACCAGAATGGTGGACTTGACTGAACGGTCTCTTCCGGCGGGTCTTTGCCCAGAAAATGATCTTATCTTTCCTATCATACATGGTGAGTTTGGTGAAGACGGGGACCTTCAGGCTTTGCTAGATAAAGCGGGTCTTCAGTATTGTGGAAGCGGTACGGAGGCCAGTAGATTATGCATGAATAAGCAAAAGGCCAAAGAATGTGTATTTGCGGAAGGAGTTAGAGTTCCCCGTGGCTTAGAGTTTAGTAGTCCTTCGCAACTTTGTTCTGAAGAGATTATTCAGGAATTTGGGAATGATTTAATCATTAAACCCATTGATCAAGGAAGCAGTGTCTCACTCTTTTTGTCATCCGGAGAAGATGAACTCAAAATGACTCTTGCCAAGATAAATTCGGGGAATTGGTTATTGGAAGAAAGGATTTTTGGACGCGAGTTGACCATAGGTATTTTGGACGAACATACACTCGGAATTGTTGAAGTTATTCCCACGGGTGGAGTTTATGATTACCAGCGGAAATATACTCCTGGATCAACAGAGTACAGGTTTCCGGCTGTGATCGATCCGCAGACCGAAGTAGAAATCAAAGACTTTGCTTTAAAATCTTATCAATGCTGCGGATGTCGTGATTTTGCTCGGGTAGACTTTATGATTTGTGACGATGGTCATGCCTACTTTTTGGAAATAAATACCCTTCCGGGACTTACTCAAACGAGTTTACTTCCTAAGAGTGCATCTTCTTCTGGTTATAATTTCGATCAATTGACCCAAAAATTAGTACTTCCCGGAATAAACCGTTTTGGGGGAATTCCAGTTAATGGAAAAACTCCCCATGCCGCCTAAATTTATGAACAAACGAAAAAAGAGTAATCTTGCAATGCCTGAGAGTTGGCGTGACCTTAAACCAAGTTCCTCTCGAAAGTCTAGTTCTCGCATTGTCGTGAAGAAAAGACTTATCGTAACCGGTAAGGCTATCCTAGGAATTTCTATGTTCGTGCTAGTGGGGTGGATATGTGCTAATCATTTCAATCGGTCAAATATCCATATTGTTGGACAGAATGATTATACAGGACCAGCACTACCAGTGAAAAGGGTAGTTTTTCGTTCTGACGGGGCGTTGAATCACAAATGGTTTTTAAACTGGATGGGTCCAATTCGTGGTCTATCCTTGGCCGAAATAAACCTGCAAAAACTCCAGCAAAATTTGGTGCAAGAAAACCAAATTCTATCTGCCAAGGTAAACAGAAGATTTCCATCCACCCTCGAAATTTTGGTCAAGGAGAGAGAACCCTTACTCGTGCTCAGATTACGGGATGATAAAGTAAAGTTTCGTGACTGGCTCGTTTCTTCTGATGGATGTTTGTACGAGGGTGCAGAATACTCCGCTGCTAGCTTGAGAATATTACCCTCGCTCCAAGTAGTTCCGTCCTTGATTGAAAAGAATCCGGATAATAAGGGATATAAAAAACTAGAGGATATTCCAGTGATTTCTCCCCTTTTAGAATTGGCTAAGTCTGAATACCCGGAAATTTTCCGTGATTGGACGGTGGTCAGTTACAATCGTCCGACTGACAAAGACCCTGGTGCAAATGTAACCATAAAATCAAAAAGAGTGGGAAAAATCCGTTTCAATCCAAACGATTATGCCTCTCAATTAAGGAGGCTAAGATATTTATTGAATGAACCTAAATTTTCCCAAGCTTCATTCATTCATTCTATCGATTTATCTTATGGAAGGTCGGTATTCGCAAAAATTTAACCTTGGTCAAAAAAACTTCAAAAGATGAGTAAAATAATTGGTGCGGTAGAGATTGGTACATCCTTTGCAAAGGTTCTAATAGGTGAAGTTTCTGAGGATAGAAGCCTGAATATAGTTGGGAAATCCTTTCGTAAAAACGAAGGGGTGAGAAAAGGGGAAATTATTGATTTTCGAAAAACTGCTTCTAGTGTGCACGCAGCAATAGATGAGGCTGAAAAGATGTCTGGAACCACTGTCGATTCAATCTATTTGGCTCAAACTGGATCACATTTGGAGGGAACTTTGCTCAAGGGGAGTGCCAATGTAGCCTCACCAGATGGCCGGGTTTCCCTGGAAGATCTGCAACGTGCGGCAGATGAAGCCAAAAGAAAGCAAGCTGCTGCAGGTAGGTCATATGTTCATCATGTTCGTTTGCCTATACAATTGGACGGTCGTCCAGTGGAGGATCCTGTTGGCATGAGAGGGCAAAACGTCGAGTTAGCATTTTGGTCAATTTTGGGAGACGAGTCCGCCATTAGAATGAATCTTGATATTGCCCACCAATATAGTTTGGAGGTGGATGATCTAATATTATCATCCATTGCCTCTGCGACTTTGGTTGCAGGGCCAGATTTGAGAAGGGCCGGTGTTCTAGTAATTGATATGGGTGCAGGCGTGACGGATGTCGCGCTTTATCGAGGTGGCAATATTGCATTTACCGGGGTAGTTCCTGTGGGTGGAGATCACCTTACTGGTGATTTGGCAATGGGATTAAGGATACTAGAGCCTTATGCAGAAGAGCTTAAGCTCGAGTATGGTAAAGCTCAGTCTGACTCCTCTGATGCCGAGCAGGATTTATGGATTATTGGAAATAAAACGATTGGCGATCGAACGATACGTAGAAAAGCAATCGCCGACATTATTCATGTTCGAACCGTTGAACTTTTTGAAATTATAAGCAAGGAGCTCGGTCAGTTGCTCGAGCCAGCTGAATTAGGAGCAGGAGTACTCCTTACTGGAGGGGCATCAAAGTTGCCTGGTATCGAACAGCTCGCCTCGAAAGTTTTGGGCGTGCCTGTCTCTAAGGCAAATTTTCCATCTGGGTTAGGGAATGAACTTGCTCAGGCGGAAAATTCTACCGTTTTAGGATTGTTACACTATGGTTTGGAGGACCATCGTCTGCCCGGAGAAAAACGCACTAATCAATCGAGCGGAATTTTTCAGATAATTGGAGACTGGATAGGAATTTAGAGCTGAATTAGACATCCTTTTAAAACCTGCCACCCAATAAACCTAATATAAATTACCATGAATCAAGACACTTTATTCGAAGAGGAAAACACAAAAGAAAACACCTATGGTATAAGAGCAAAAATTATTGGTATTGGAGGGGCTGGGATTTCACTGGTTGATGGGTTGAGATTCGATAATTTCGATTGTGTAGACAATTTGGTAATAGATGTGGACATGAAAGCCATTTCCGAGACCCTTGCTTCCCAAAAATTATGTTTTAGTAAAAGGCATACCCGAGGAATGGGTACCGGTGGGGATATTGCTCTGGGTAAAAGATTGGCAGAGGAAGAAAAAGACAAAATCAGGACTCATTTGGAAGGGGTTGACCTAGTTTTTCTTCTGGCTGGTTTGGGAGGTGGAATTGGAGGAGGTGCTGCACCAGTTTTGGCAAGATTGGCAAGGGAACATGGGGCATTAGTATTTGCATTCACACCATTACCTTTCAGTTGGGAAAAATCTCGCCACTCTGAGGCAGAAAATTGCCTGTCAGAATTAAGAAAGCATGCCAATGCGGTAGTGCCGCTCCCCAATGATTCCTTACTTCAACTTGGTGGGGAAGATGCCACTGCGTTAGAGTGTTTTGCCGAAGCTGGGCGTAATGTCAGCAGGGGTATAAGTGCAATTTGTAACCTCGTTTTTAAGCGGGGTATGATAGATGTGGATTTTTCATATCTACGCAAAGTCTTTTCAGCTAAAGCAGGTCGTACGCTTTTTGGTTATGGTAAGGGAAAAGGAAGGGACGCGTTGAGGGAGTCATTGCGTGATTTGATGCTTTGTCCAATGTTGCACATGCCAGATGTTACCAAGGCTGCCGATGTTTTATTGATCTTTATCCAAGGAGGGACATCCATGAGCATGAGTGGATTGCAAAGTGTGTCCAAAGAAATTCGTGAGTCTTTTAAGGCAGGGGAGGAAGTTGTGTTTGGTGCTCATGTCGACGAAAACCTGGGTGAAGAAGTAAAAATTACGGTATTGGGAGCTACATCTCTCGATCCCATCGTACCTCAGGCAGATGTGGCGCCAGTTGCCCAACAAGTCATTGAATTAGGTACGAATACGAAACAATCTCATCGGTCTAAACTTAGTAAGCAGAAAACCATAGCTCAGGTTTCAAATTCATCTAATAAAAGAAATGGTTTAAAAAAGCAGACCAATATAGATCAAAATACTTTTTCTTTTATGGAGGAAAAAAATCAACGAGGTATATTTGACGATCTGCCCAAGCGAAATATGTATGAAGGAGAAGATTTGGATGTACCGGCGTACCTTAGAAGAGGGGTAAAGATTGCAATTTAAAATTCCGTTTAAAAAAAGATTCTGGGATCTTTGGACATTTTGATTGTTTGACCTGTAGCAGTTTTTGTCTTTGAACATCAAAGATGAAGTTTTACATTTCCCTTTTTTTAATTCTCCTTTTCGGAATTAATTATGCCTCAGGTAAAATTTCTCAACTACTAGTATCGGCGATTGGGGAAGGCATTGTCTCATTAGAAGATTCAGATAGCCAAGAATCTATTGCTACCTCTTCCTTCCTTCCCAATGGGACAAAGCTCTCTGTCCGCCCGAAAAGTGGAATTGAAACCCTCGCTGCTGGTTATCTTTTTCGGTTCGGGTCTTCGACAACTTTCATATGCCAGAAAGGATCTATTGAAATATTTTCAGGATCTCTTTTTGTTCGCTCCCGAAAGTTCCAAAACTCTATCAATATTGTTGGCCCAGAAATTTCGATTGTGATGTCTGGCTCGGGGTCATGCTTAATCGAGGTTGAAAAAAATGGTGGTTTCAAGTGCGTCGGGTTACTTGGGTCCTTGAGGTTTTCACTGCCCGATACCAGCACCGTTTCTTTGTTGCCCGGTGATCTTGTATTTACTCAGATATCAACCAATTCTTTCAGTGATAAAGTTACTGTGGATCTGGAAAACTTATTTGAAACATCTTTTTTAATATCTGGATTTCCAAACAGCACCAGCTTTGGAGAAGCATTAAAGAGTGTAGCTCAGTCCCAAAAACAGGTCATTGGTAAATCATACAATGCAACCATTGGGGAAACTACTGAATCCGATCAAGTTGAAGTGATTAAGCAAAACGAATCTGGGCATGTATCTACAGAAGTAGAATCGGAAACAAACCCTAGTAAATATCTCCCAAACTATAAACTACCCAACGAATCTCCATTAGACGAACTTCTCGGGCGCTCTCCGAAAAGATTTAATGTTCCAACGGGTAAACTAAGCGGTGCTGAATTACCTGAAAATACTTCTTCTTCCAGGCCTTTTCCCAGTCGTTTGTTACGAGGTAAATAAACCTAGATCCTGTCATTCCTATGAATACTACAAGTCTTATACCAGTGCTGGCATCTTCGGGTGACAGTGGATATCTTTACGGTCTTTTCTTTCTTATCGTTGCCCTTGTTATTGGGGCAGCGACCAGGCACTTTTTACAACGGATTCCATTACCTTTTACAGTACTTTTACTACTAATTGGTTTGGCAATGGGGGCGTTAAACCGGGCGTACGGTCCACATGGAGGACAGTCACATGGATCCGATCATGTCGCTGGTCATGCTCATGGGTTGTGGGACAAATTTGTCGATACATTAAGCGGTGCTATTTCTTGGGGCGGAAACTTAGACGGTCATCTTATCTTATATGTATTTTTGCCCATTCTGATATTTGAAGCCGGTTTTGCCCTCGATGTTCATACTTTTAAGAAATCATTCCTAAATGCATTTTACTTGGCTGGACCTGGCATTGTTACCGCAACGGTTATGTCAGGGCTTGCCTTTATGGGGCTTATTTTAGCTTTTGGAGGATCCGGAGGAGTCCTTGAAGATTGGAATGTCGATTCCGGGGCATTCATTGTATTGGCATCGATGTTATTTGGTGCTGTAGTTAGTGCCACCGATCCGGTTGCCGTTGTAGCCCTGCTCAAAGAACTAGGAGCGAGTAAAAAACTTGGTACACTAATTGAGGGAGAGTCTCTTCTCAATGATGGAACGGCGATTGTTGCTTTTGTTTTATTGATCGGAGTGGTAACCGGTGCTGAACAATTTCTTGGAACAGGAAGTTTTATCGGAAGTGCTGCAGTCGGTTTTGGTAAGATCGGTGCAGCTGGCGGTTTAGTTGGTGTTCTTATCGGATTGATTGCAATCCTTTGGGTTAGGAAAGTGTTCAACGATCCTTTGATTGAGATTACTGTGGTTCTAGTCACCGCATACGCTGTATTTTTTGTTTGTGAACATTTTTTCCATGTCTCCGGCGTATTGGGTCTCGTCGCCCTGGGTATCGTTATGGCAGGCGTTGGCAGGACTCGCATCAGTCCGGAAGTTGAACACTTCATGCATGAATTTTGGGAATTCACCGCTTTTGCTGCAAATGTAATTATCTTTATCGTTGTCGGGGTAGTGATTGCCCAAAAAGCACATCCTACAGGAATGGATTTCCTTATTCTGTTCTTAGTTTACATTGCCATTCATTTAGTCAGGGCAATCAACATGGGGATGTTTTATCCGCTGATGAAAAAAGCAGGGTATGGATTACCGGGTAAAGATGCAGTTGTGGTCTGGTGGGGTGCCTTAAGGGGGGCGATTGGACTGGCCTTGGCTCTTGTAGTTTATTCTGAAAATTTGAGATACGAGTTCGAGGTTAATGAGGGTGGGCAAGGGTATTCATCAAAGACCACTTCCGTATTTGTTGTGGATGCAAAGGAGGCAAACCTTCATTCGCATCCCAATCCAAATCTAAACCTTTACGGAATGGCCGCTAATTCTTTTGCACGAGCAGATATCGTGAACGGAAGAATCGTCGGTATTTCTCAAACCCCTCAAATTGCCGAGGAGACACTGGGCAAGAAGTCATCAAAGAGTGCATCTCTACTACGGGAGCAATTGGCGAATGGGCAAAAGAAAGTAGTTATATTTGGAGAAGGTTCAGGAGCGTTTGCATCAGCTTCATTAGTTGGAATATCTGCAAGAGTTAGGGATCAATTTCTCTTTTTAATATCTGGCATTGTGTTGCTCACTCTCTTAGTCAATGCGACCACTGTGAAAGTACTGGTAAACAAACTCGGTCTTACTGAACTACCCGCGGTTAAAAAGTTGATGTTTTCCAATGCGAGTGGAAATATTTCCAATGTTTGTGAACAGGAAATGGACTTGCTCAAAGACGATCGTTTTTTGAGTGGAGCAAATTGGGGATTGGTCAGGAATTATCTTCCTGACCCGGTTAGCTACCCACTTACGGCCAGTGAGCTTGAGTCGATGGATACTCTCGCCGAGGCTAGAAGAAGGTTGCTTGAAAAAGAAAGGAGCAGTTACTGGGCTCAATTCCGTTCCGGTTTGCTCTCGGCACGGGCTGTTGCTCAGCTTGACAATAATCTCAGCGAGTTCCTCGATTTTCAGGGTAAAGTACCGATGACTGAGAGAACCTACCTCGATGATATTTGTACAGTTAGTAAATTAAGCGAAGCCTTCAAAGACTTACCTCTTCTTAAAAGATATTTCTCTGACAAAATCACCGTTGGGTATGATGCATCAAAAGCGTTTGTAATTGCCCAGCAAGCGATGGCTAAAATGGTCGATTCATTTGTTCGTGAACTTGATGATTCAGGTGATGTTGAGAAACAACAGAAAATGGCTCGTTTACTAAAGGACGAAATACGACAGAATCGTCTTCGGGGCTTGCAGTACATTCGCAATATGCATGAAAATTATCCCGAAGTTACCGTCGGGATTGAGACCAAGGACGCGATTCGTTCTGTCCTCAATCATGAGCGTTCTACCATTAAGAAAATGAAAAGTGAGGGCATGCTTGAAGCGGATGAGGCCAGCCGTATGATTACTGCGGTTGAAGAGAGAATGAAAAATGTGATGGAAAGTCCTCTCGAACTCAGGTTGCCTAAACCGGAGGAAGTACTCCGCGAGGTTACTTGGTTGAAGGGTATGAGTGACGAGGTAATTCAAAAAATTCTAAGTGCATCTGAAGCAAGGGTTTATAATTCTGGAGATTCCTTGATGAAACAAGGAGACTCCGGTGATGGCTTAATCGTAATTACCCGGGGAAGTGTGAAAGTTTCCATCGGTGATGTGGTTGTTGATATTATGGGAAGAGGAGCTGTAATTGGCGAAATGGCTGTGCTTGCAGGTGTTCCTAGAACGGCGACGGTTGTAGCGGATTCCACGGTGAATGCCCTTTGGCTAACCACCGAGTCCATGCAGAATATAATGAATGAATCGCCCGAACTATCCGGTAGTCTTTGGAAAACGGCTGCTATGCGTTTTGCGGAAAATCTCTTAGGAGCGAAAGAGCCCTACAATGGTTGGTCCCAGATACAGTTACGTAGGTGGTTAAATGAGGGAGAAGTTATGGCACCTGCGGATGGAGAATCCACCAATCTTTACGGAAAGATTGCCGTACTTATATCCGGCCAAGCTATAGCTCCTGGTTCCACTGATCCGATTGTCGCTCCGGCAACTCTTGATCTAGCGGAAGCAAGTTTCAACGGCAGTGCGAAGATTTTCGTGCGAAACGCCTAACGAATTAGCTGGCCAAATGGCGGAGAGGGCGGGATTCGAACCCGCGGTACCTTGCGGTACACAGCATTTCCAATGCTGCACAATCGGCCACTCTGTCACCTCTCCAAGACACCGAAAAGAGTATCTATAAATGTATAAGGATACCTTTCCAGTCAATGTTCAAAAGAATCTGAGGTTGTTGTGAGAATTAGAAGAATTTGAGAATATCCTGTGATTTGTTTTCTGGTTTGCTTGTTTAAATTATTTATCTAGAAAAGATTTAATGGTTTCCAATGAAATAGGTTACAACAGCAAGGTGGAAGGTGAGGTTATTGTCACCCGTGCAGATGCTGTTGTAAATTGGATAAGAAAACATTCTGTATGGCCAATGCCTATGGGATTAGCCTGCTGTGCAATCGAATTGATGGCATCTGCCGCCTCACGCTATGATATTTCCCGCTTTGGGATGGAAGTTATGCGTTTTTCACCCCGTCAATCCGACTGTATGATCGTTGCGGGTACGGTGACATACAAAATGGCGGAAGTGGTGCGCCGTATTTACGATCAGATGGGCGACCCCAAGTGGGTGGTTGCCATGGGAGCTTGTGCGTCAACCGGTGGTATGTACCGGTCTTATGCTGTAATGCAGGGAGTAGATAACGTCGTGCCTGTTGATGTCTATGTAAGTGGATGTCCGCCGCGTCCGGAAGCTTTATTGGATGCGATGATGAAATTGCAGGACAAAATCGGGAATGAATCGGCAATAAAAAACTTGTCCAAAAAACCCGAAAACATTCTAGCTTCCTGATTCGATGATTGACGAGGATTTCGTCAAATCCCTCCTTGCGGGACATGACTGCATTAAGGTAGTGCACCAAGATGACTGCCTCACCATATCTTGCGAACCCGAATACCTGCCCAAAATTTGCCTTCATTTACGTGATGAAGAAACATTCGACCTTCTGGTTGATCTCACGGCGATTGATCACGGAGTTGAAGCGGAAATCCGTTTTTCTGTTGTCTTGCATCTTTATTCCCTGATCCATAAGTCATATCTTCGTATTCATGCGAATTGTTTGGATAACGATTGTCCCCTTGTTCCATCAGTCAGTTCTGTATTCCCCGCTGCGAATTGGCATGAACGGGAAACCTTTGATATGTTTGGAATAAAATTTTCAGAACATCCAAATTTAAAAAGAATTTTAATGTGGGATGATTATCCTTATTTTCCCTTAAGAAAAGAGTTTCCTTTGGCTGGGGTCGAGGTACCTTTGCCTGCTGCAGATGTATCCGAAGTGACGGGTGCTGATGTCGATCCTGCCCCCATGATGGGTGGTCCATTTGTCTCTCCCGGAACTGGCAGAATGAGTAATGCAGAACCAAGGGCGAAGGACGAGAGTTGGTCGGAAGACGCCGAAAAACCATTGTGAGCACAACGACAAAAGAAGTACATATAGGCGATATTGGGGCGCAGGCTGCATCTCATTTAGATGGTGATAAAATGGCCCTTAATGTAGGTCCTTCACACCCCACTACTCATGGCGTGCTTCGATTGTTGATGGAACTGGATGGTGATTTGATAACCAATTGCCAACCAGTCCTCGGGTATCTTCATCGTGGCGATGAAAAAATTGCTGAGAATATGACCTATAATCAGTTTGTTCCTTACACTGACAGACTTGATTATCTAGCACCTTTGGCCAACAATGTGGCCTACGCCATTACCGTAGAGAAATTAACTGATATTCAGTTGCCTGAGAGATGTGAAGCTATTCGTGTTCTTATTTGCGAAATGGCTCGTATATCCAGTCATTTGCTTGGTATGGGAGTTTTTGGAATGGATGCAGGTGCTTGGACTCCCTTTATGTATACCTTTACCGAGCGGGAAAAATTGTATACTTTATTTGAAGAACTTACTGGTGCTCGTTTTACCACAAGTTTTACCCGTATCGGTGGAGTTGCCCGTGACCTTCCTGAAGGTTGGTTGAGTAAAGTTGAAAAGTTTGTGGATGAACTACCCAGAGCAATCGATGAAGTTGAAAAACTTCTTACCCGTAATCGTATCTTTTTAGACAGAACCGAGGGGATTGGAACTATTTCAAAGGATGATGCTATAGCTTTTGGTATCACTGGGCCCAACCTTCGTGCTAGTGGAGTGGACTTAGACCTGCGTAAAGATAAGCCATACAGTGGATATGAAAAATATGAATTTGATGTACCTATCGGCACAAAAGGAGACTGTTATGACCGTTACCTAGTACGCATAGAGGAAGTCAGGCAAAGTATCTTGATTATTAAGCAAGTAATCGCCTCGATGCCAGGTGGTCTGTGGTACGCTGAAGACGCCCGAAAGATCTTTGCTCCACCAAAGGAAAAAATTATGACCAGTATGGAGGAATTGATTCAAAACTTCATGATTGTAACTGAAGGTCCGCAGGTGCCCGCAGGTGAGGTTTATTTTGAGGCTGAAAACCCTAAGGGTGCACTCGGTTTTTACTTAGTATCCAAGGGTGGTGGAGTGCCATACCGACTTAAAATTAGAGCCCCTAGCTTTTGTAATCTTTCCATTCTTGAAAAATTAGTCCCAGGACACATGTTAAGTGATATTACTGTGATTTTAGGTAGCCTTGATTTCGTTATGGGGGAGTGTGATCGTTAATATGGAAAATTCCCTAAAGCTTTCTGATCAGACTTTATCTAAAATTGATGAAGTTGTGCCAAAGTACCCAGAAAAACGAAGTGCTGCATTGATGGTCATTCATTTGGTGCAGGATGAATTAGGTGCGGTGAATGATCTTGCCTGTGAATGGATTGCCCAACGCCTGAACCTCCAACCAATTAACATCAAGGAATTGATTACATTCTACCCAATGCTCCGGGAAAAACCATGGGGAAGAAAACATGTTAGAGTTTGCAGGACATTGCCATGCGCCCTTAGGGGTTCATATGCCACTTGCAAAACTTTTGAGAAAAAATTTGGGGTAAAAGAAGGGCATGTTCGTGAAGACGGCGAGTATTCCTTGGAATTTATGGAATGTCTTGCAGACTGTGGTCAAGGTCCCGTTGTGATTGTTGATGAAAAAACCTACGAAAATATTGAGGGAGAAAGAGCAGATAGTTTTGCAGATCTTTTATTGGACGGGAAATTAGAAAATTCCGAACAATTCAAAAGTTATGAAGATTCCCTCATTGAGGGTGAGTAAAATTTTAGTTTTCGAATATTTCCGATGAACGAACAAACGCCTAAAGAAAGAAGGATCATTTTGAAACATGCCGATGATCCAACCTATTCCAATCGAATCAGCTGTTATTTGCGTGAAGGTGGATATGAGGTTCTGAAAAAAGCATTTGGGATGAAACCTGAAGAAGTTGGTGAGGAAGTACTCAAATCTGGGGTCAGGGGACGTGGAGGAGCTGGTTTTCCTGCTGGTATGAAATGGAAATTTCTCGACAGGAAATCGGGTAAACCAATTTATCTCATCTGCAACGCAGATGAGTCGGAACCCGGTACATTTAAAGATCGGCAGATAATGTACAAAGACCCCCATCAACTCATTGAAGGCATGATGATTGCAGCCTATGCAATTGGAGCAAAACAAGCTTTTATTTACATCCGGGCAGAGTTTCACGAGGGTGCCCGTATTTTAAACCAAGCGATCACTGAGGCGAAGGAAAACGGCTATTGTGGAGATAATATTTTAGGGTCTGAGTATTCATGTGACTTGGTAGTTCACCGAGGGGCAGGAGCTTATATTTGTGGTGAAGAAACGGGTCTGATTGAATCCCTGGAAGGAAAACGCCCGAATCCTCGTATTAAACCACCTTATTTTCCTGCAGTGTTGGGATTGTATCAATGCCCAACAATCGTCAATAATGTGGAAACCCTGTGCAATGTTCGGCACATCATTGAAATGGGGGGGGAAGAATTTTCTAAAATTGGTAAACCGAATAATACTGGTACCCGTATTTGGTGCGTTTCTGGACAGGTCATGAAGCCAGGGTATTACGAGTTTGAATGTGGTGCTCTAACTATGGGGCAATTGATCTTTGATGTTTGCGGAGGGTTGCTTCCCGGTCGTTCCCTGAAAGCAGTTATACCTGGTGGTTCATCCGCCAAAGTGTTGCGTGCAGACGAAAGATTTACTGGTACCCTAAAAGATGGATCTGAATTCGATTGGGGACTGGAAGATATTCCTTTGGATTTCGACGGACCAATGGCTGCGGGAAGTATGTCTGGGTCTGGTGGAATAATAGTCATGGACGATACCGTTGATATCGTTGAGGCGATGGCCAATATTAATGCTTTTTACGCTCATGAATCATGTGGTCAGTGCACTCCCTGTCGAGAGGGGTCTTTATGGATGCGTAAAATTACTCAACGTATGTGTTCGGGTGGGGCAAGAGAAGAGGATGCTGATCTTCTTCTTTCGGTGGCCAAACAAATTGAAGGCCGAACTATTTGTGCATTTGGAGAGGCTGCTGCCTGGCCGACTCAGAGCTTTGTTACTAAGTTTAAGGATGATTTCATAAAAAAAGCATCTGAATCGTCTGATGATAGAAATCCTCAAACGCTCCAGTTGATTTAATTCGAAGTATCATGATTTCTCCAACCAAAGAAGAGCTGATTACCATAAACTTAAATGGGCTAGAAGTTGAAGTTCCCAATGGTATGAATGCGGTAGAAGCTGCTGCTCTTCACGGTCATGAAGTTCCTCATTATTGTTACCATCCAAAATTAAGTGTGGCTGGGAATTGCAGAATGTGTCTTGTCGAGATGGGAACTCCTATGAGAGACCGTGCAACCGGAGAGCCAATTCTTGAAGAGGATGGCAGTCCTAAAATTGGATGGGTGCCTAAACCAGTTATCGGATGTGCTACCAATGTTTCTTCGGGGATGCACCTGCGTACGGAATCTGATTTAGTAAGCGAGTGCAGGGAAGGTATCATGGAATTTTTACTAGTTAATCATCCCCTCGATTGTCCTATATGTGACCAAGCCGGGGAATGCCGATTGCAAGAATTTGCCACGGACTATGGTCGTGGGTATAGCCGGTATGTTGAGAGGAAAAATGTCAAACCCAAGAGAACGAGGCTTGGCCCAAGAGTTACCCTAGATGATGAACGTTGTATTCTTTGCTCCCGCTGTATACGATTTTCTCAGGAGGTTGCTAAAGATGATGTGCTTGGCTTTGTCGATCGGGGAAGTTTTTCAACTTTAACTTGTTTTCCTGGAAAAGAGCTATCCAACAACTACTCTCTTAATACCGTTGATATATGTCCTGTTGGTGCATTGACCAGTACTGACTTCAGATTCAAAATGCGGGTATGGTTCCTCAAGGAGTCTAAAAGTATATGTGTTGAAAGTAGTGCTGGTTGTAACACTACAGTGTCGAGTAGAGAAGGTGTCATTCAGCGAATTACACCATGTCGAAATGATTTAGTAAATGATACCTGGATGACCGACAGTGGCCGAGAAATTTACAAAACCGTTAGGTCAGAAGACCGAATCCTAAGACCATCTGTAAAGGGTGAGGATCAACCTCTAAACGAAACGATTTCCTCTGCGGTAAATATACTCCAAGAAAATAAAATTGGGTTGGTTGCAAGTTGTCATTCTACCTTGGAAGAGCAAATTCTGACCAAAAAGTTGGCCGATTTGACCAAGGCTGAAATATTTTTGCGGGGTCATTTCGGAGAAGATGATGGCATCTTGCTATCTGCCGACCGGTCCCCCAATCTGAGAGGGGCACTTGTTACTGGATTAATTCAAGAATATCCAGAGGATAATTTACTCGCTTTGAACGATGCCATTACCAAGGGAGATGTTGAAGTTTTATTGGTCATGAACGAAGATCTGATCAAATCGGGTATAAGTGAAGAAAATTTAGCCAAGGTTAAAGTGGTTTACATCGGCACCCATTCTAATTCATCTTCTCAAAATGCCGATATCGTCTTGCCGGGATTATCTGTGTTTGAAAAAGGGGGATCTTTTATCAATCGTTCTTTCCTACTTCAGTCTTTTGAATTATGTATTCCTGGACCGGTTGGTCTAAAAAGCCAAGCCGAGGTACTATCTGCAATTATTGCTCAGTTATCGAATGAAGAATGTATTTCTACAAATCTCGATTCTATCTGGGAGTTAGTAAACTCAGGTCAAATCGATCTTCTTTCCTCAATTACCTATGCGGATTTAAAAGTAGCACCGGTTCAATTGGACGGATCGAGGTGGTCACAATTGAACTTTGTGGAAAAAGAAGCCTTAAATTACAGGCCCTTAGCGAGCTGATTTTATGTTTGATTGGTTGCCACAAAATGTTTGGTTTTCAGTCGGACTGAAAGTTTTTTTCGCCTTGATGATGATTGGTGCAGTTATGACGATGGCTGGCTATTCAGTACTTGCAGAACGCAAAGTAAGTGCGTGGATGCAGGGCAGGGTAGGGCCGAATCGCACCGCTCTTCCTTTCATCGATTACATTCCAATTATCGGTCCTTTTTTGAGAAAGCTTGGTATTTTCCAACCACTCGCAGATGGACTCAAATTTCTATTTAAAGAAGAAATCGTTCCTGGGCATGTTAATAAATTCTATTATTACTTAGCTCCATTGGTTGCACTCGTCCCTGCTCTTACCACCATGACGGTTCTTCCATTCGGCCAGATGTATTGGCCTGACGGTACCACTTCCATCCTTGCCTTGGCTGATCTGGAAGTAGGAATCTTATTTGTTTTTGCGGTTTCTTCACTGGGTGTCTACGGGATTGCCCTAGCTGGATGGTCTTCCAATAATAAATATTCGTTCCTTGGAGGAATTCGCTCATCTGCTCAGATGATTTCCTATGAGTTAGCAATGGGTCTATCTTTGCTGCCAGTTTTTTTATGGGTTGCAGTTCCTGGTGCCCAAGAATCCGGGCTCAGTATTTCAGGTATTGCTAATTCTCAGGAAGGTGCAGCTTGGCTATTCCTTGTTCAACCTGTATCTGCACTGGTTTTTCTAATCGCTCTATTTGCCGAAACCAATAGATTACCTTTCGATATGCCGGAATCTGAAACCGATTTAGTGGGTGGGTTCCATACGGAATATGGAAGTTTTAAGTTCGGTATTTTCTTTGTTGCTGAGTATGCCCACATTGTCATTGGCTCTGCTATCTTTACCCTGCTTTTCTTAGGAGGGTGGCATTTTCTTCCATTCATGAACGACCCATGGCCCGCTAACTGGATTGGAACATTGCTTGGGGTAGGGTGGTTTCTGGCCAAGACTGTTTTTTTAATTTTCTTTTTTATTTGGATTCGCTGGACCTTACCTCGTTTTCGTTATGATCAAGTTATGCACCTTGGATGGACAAAATTGTTACCTCTGGCCTTGGCTAATTTGATCGTTTATGTGATAATTGTCACCCTGATTGACCAGAGCAATTCTACTCCCTTTTGACCCACTATGGCTAAAACTGTTGTATTAGAGCGGAAACCCTTATCACTTTCCGAAAGAACCTACCTTCCTCAGATTGTGACCGGACTGAAGACCACTTTCAGTAATATGTTCAAACCGAAAGTTACTCTCCAGTATCCTGAGGAAAAACCTGTCATACCCAACAATTATCGCGGGGTTCCTACGCTGGTTAAAGATCCTAATGGTCGTGAGAAGTGTGTCTCTTGTCAGTTGTGTGAATTTGTTTGCCCTCCCAAAGCCATTCGTATCACACCAGGAAGTGTGCCCGATGATCAAGAAGATCGTGAACATGTCGAAAAAGCTCCTCAAGAATTTGAAATCAATATGTTGCGCTGTATTTATTGTGGATATTGTCAAGAGGTTTGCCCAGAGGAAGCAATTTTTCTGCAAGATCAATATTCATCATCTGGTTACAGTCGAGAAGAGATGGTTAATAATAAACAAAAGCTTTATGAACTTGGGGGTACTTTACCTGATCACCATTACAAATGGGACAAGAAGAAAGAAGCGGAAGAACTAGGGAATGCCCATTAATTTACCAGTCGATTATTTACTTTCATGAGTGCCGTTGATTTTCTCTTTTGGGTTTTTGCGGTCCTTTCTGTGGGGGGGGGGTTGTCTATGGTATTTTCCAAGCACCCTGTATCAGCTGCTATGTTCATGATTGTATCTTTGGTCGCAATAGCGGCTCTCTTTGTTTTACTTGATGCGTTCTTTTTAGCGGTTTTACAGGTCTTAGTCTATGCTGGAGCAGTAATGGTTCTTTTCTTATTTATAATCATGCTTCTGGATGTTGGTCCAAATGCGGCCAAGCAAAAAATTGTACACTGGAAAGTCGGTATTCTTGGTTTGCTTTCATCCATTTCACTTGTTTTCGTTCTTTTTTTACTCGGAGGTGAAGCGGGTTATATTTGGTCACCGGACTCTGAGTCGCCATGGCCGGATCCAAAGCTGGGGGTATCTTCAGCTGAAGATATTCTACCTTTTTCCACCAATGTGTCCTCTTTTGGATATGGATTGATGACCAAATATATGCTGCCTGTACAAATCTCTGGTTTTATGCTGTTAGCCGCAATGATCGGTGTGATTATTCTGAGCAAAAAGTCTGATCCTAGGGAAAATGATTCCTAAATCAAGATACAGAAGAACATGTTAACCGTAACTCCTCAGCATTTTTTACTTCTCTCCTTTTTGCTAATTGGAATTGGATTCTTGGGGTTATTGGTGCGTCGAAATGTCTTGTTAATGCTTATGTCATTGGAGCTCATGCTCAACGGTATAAATGTTGCTCTGCTTACCTTTTCCAGAGTGGGGTACAATTTAGATGGGGGCATTTTGGTATTTTTTATTATGACTGTGGCAGCTGCAGAAGTTGCAGTTGGTCTCGCTTTGTTGGTTGCTTTGTACAAAAAACGAAAAACGGTTTTGTCCGACGATATGGGCCTACTAAGAAATTAATTTACGATGGTTGTCTTAGCCTTGAGTATGCTATTTTTGCCTTTGTTGTCTGCACTGGTGACTTTGTTTTTTCTCCGTAAAAAAGGAAATATTGCCTCTTTGTTGTCTGTTTCAACAGCTGGTGGTATTCTGGTCCTAGCATTGGTACTAATCTTTAATTTTGAAGATGATGTAATGTCATGGGATGCAACTTGGTTTTCTATGGGAGGATGGGAATTAAGGTTTGGATTTTTGATTGATGGGCCTGCTAGGTTGCTCCTTTTTGTTGTGGCGTTTGTTGGTTTCCTTATTCACCTATTTAGCCTTGGTTACATGGAGAAAGATCCAGCACGACCTAGATATTTTGGCGGTCTATCAATTTTCATGTTTTCCATGTTGGGGATTACATTGGCGGATAACCTGATCATGATTTTTGTTTTTTGGGAACTTGTCGGTTTTAGTTCCTATTTACTTATCGCCCATTATTTCAAAACAGATGAAGCGGCAAAAGCATCTCGCAAAGCATTTATTGCCAACCGGGTGGGTGATTTTGGCTTTCTTATCGGTATTGTTTTAACCTATTGGTCTTTTGGAACGGTTAATCTTATTGAGCTAGCAGACTTGGCTGATTTTTCACCAAACCTTACCACCACCATTCTTTGCTTGGCACTTGCTTGTGGATTTATCGGAAAATCTGCTCAATTTCCGCTCCATGTATGGCTGCCTGATGCAATGGCAGGACCAACTCCTGTGTCTGCTCTGATACATGCTGCCACCATGGTTGCTGCTGGTATATACCTATTGTTACGAATCGACTTTCTTTTTACAGAAGAGGCACTGAGCCTGATTGCTTTGTTGGGTGCAGTTATGGGCTTATACGCTGGGTTTTGTGCCCTTGTGCAAAAAGACATTAAGAAAATTTTAGCATATTCTACACTCTCTCAACTTGGCTACATGGCAGCTGCTTTTGGATTGGGTGCGCCTGGGGTTGCGTTGTTTCATTTAACCACCCATGCCTTTTTCAAAGCATTAATGTTTTTAGGTTCAGGGTCTGTTATTCATTCATGTCATCACGAACAAGACATTTTTAATTATGGTGGTCTCCGGCAGCGTATGCCCATTACCGCACTTACCTTTTTGATCGGAGTCCTTGCTATTTCCGGAGTGAATTTTTTATCTGGTTACTTCAGCAAAGATGCCATTCTACTGTGGGCCTATAATTTTAATCTGCCAATTTTTATAATCCTCTATTCTGGAGCTGTTCTTACCTCTGTTTACATGTTTAGGCTATATTTTATTACCTTTGAAGGTTACTCCAGATCCGAAAATGCTAAACATGCCAAGGAGAACAGTATATTGATGACCGGGCCGCTGGTTATACTCGCACTTTTATCAATTTTTGGAGGTTATTTTTCTTTTTATCCCAATAGGTTGGGATCTTATCTTGTGGCTGACTTATCTACTGTCTCATCACTCCCTAATCATATGTGGATGGTTGTTTTGGGTACCGCTGCGTGGATTATTGGCTTAGTTTTTGCCAGGTCTTTTTACTGGAAAGTAGAAAGTACTGATCCCCTTGCTGTACGATTTCCTACCTTTTTCGAAATTTGCAAAAGTAAACTCTTTTTTGATGAGTTATATCGGTTTTACATCAATAAAATCCAAGATCCTGCCGCCCGCTTTTTAGAAGTGATGGAGTTACTTTTTATTTCGGGTTTGATGGTTCGGGGTGCTGCTGGAATGACTGCACTTTTCTCGTTATTGGCTAAAGCCTGTTATGTTGGTAAGATCCATGCATATGCTTTTTGGTTCCTAATTGGTACCTTGGGTTTCCTCATTTATTCTGCGGGTTTGTTTGAATAATTTTCAAGCTATGAATTTCGATACATTACTCCTACTTGGATCTATTATCATTCCCGTCATTGGTTCGCTAATGTTCTTTTTGGGGTATCCCAAAAACGATGATTTGCTAAAAAAAGTTGGCTACCTCATCTTTGGATTTCCCTTCCTTGCCGGTGTCATTCTGTTTTTGAAATTCGAATCATCTGATGGTTATTGTTTTGAATTACTTTATGACCGGATGGGGTTGCAAGAGCTTGGAATTACTTTCCATTTAGGTCTTAACGGAGTCTCTAGTCCACTCTTTGCAATGGCAGGAATCGTTGGGTTTGGGGCGGGATTAGCCGCAATCCACTCTGGAAACGAACGCTTGCATCTTTATCTCGGATTGCTCGCATTTATGCTATCTGGGTTGATGGGCTTATTTGCAAGCGTGGATCTTTTCTTTTATTACCTCTTCCATGAATTTGCCCTCATTCCCACCTTTATAATGATTGGAATTTGGGGTGGGCGTGATCGACGAAGTATTGCCCTAGAAATTACAATTTATTTAACCCTAGGTGCATTGATTTCCCTTGGCGGTTTAGTTGCCCTCAATGTTCTTGTCGACGCTCCAAAATTTGATTTCCCTCATTTATCATCCGCCCTTGCAGAGGTTGCCATCCTTGATTCAACCGCCCAAAAGGTATTTGGTTTGTTGCTTTTTGGTTTTGGTATACTAGTGGCACTTTTTCCCTTCCATACATGGGCTGCTCGGGGTTACGATGCTGCACCCACCTCAGTTTCCATGTTGCATGCGGGTGTGTTGAAAAAGTTTGGTCTCTATGGACTAATTCAAATTGCCGTTCCTTTGCTACCTGATGCTGCCTTCAGTTGGAGCCCCTGGCTTATGTGGTTAGCCCTTGGGAATATTTTATTGGTTGGTATGGTTGCCGTAGCCCAGACCAGTTTTAAATCAATGATATCATATGGTTCAGTCATGCATATGGGGTATTGTTTTTTGGGAATTGGAGCATGCAGTACGCTTGGGATTGGTTCTGCGGTTATGCTGATGTGTGCTCACGGACTTTCAGTCGCTTTAATGTTCTTATTGGCTAGTTATACCTACAAAAGAACCAATACTTTTGAAATGAGCGAAATGGGTGGCCTTGGTGAAAGAACCCCTCTTCTGGCATGTTTCTGCATTGCAGCTACTTTGGCCACGATTGGTCTTCCCGGTTTTGGGAATTTTTGGGGTGAATTTGGAATTTTTCTTTCACTTGGAGAATCTTCTAATCATCTAACTTTTCTTATCATTGCCGCGTTGGGAATCATCCTTTCTGCGATATTTGGACTCCGTGCGGTTTCTCGGATTTTCTTCGGAGAGGAAAGCAAAGAATTATCAATTGAGGTCGAAAAGTCCAAACTCACTGATTTGACTAAAACAGAACTCCTTCCTGCATCCTTGATATTATCTGCTCTGTTGTTAATTGGATTTTGGCCCCAATCAATTTCCACCAGGATCGACCAAGAAATTGATCGCAGATATTCTAGTCTCGATGGGATTATGTCTCAAGGTAGACCTGCTTGCTGTCCAGTCGATGATGTTCAATCCAATGAAAATTCAAATCCAACTGAATAGTTGAAATGGAAGCCTACTTAAGATTTGCCAATGATAATTTGTGGGGCGAGTTATGGCCGGAGCTTTCCCTATGCCTTGGAGCGTTGATTGTTATAGGAATAAACTTATTTTCAAAATCATCAAATTTCCATGATCGGTCTGGAAATTTTGCGATCTTATTTCAATTTCTTCTGCTCCTTATTCATTTGTTTGATTATTTGCTACTAAGGCATACTTTTGACCGCCATAGTTTTTCGGGTATGATCAAACATGGGATGCATGAGGATATCATGCGAAGCTTCTTTTTATTATCCTCTCTCATTGTTTCAATTCTTGCTCAAAGTTTTCTACGGGTGAGGAAATTGAGGATCGGAGAATTCCATCACCTAACCATGGTAGCGACTGCCGGACTGATGATTCTTTGCCAAACACAAAATTTCATCTTATTTTTTGTCGCATTGGAAACCGTGGCTTTATGTTTTTATCCTTTGGTTGCCTACAACAGGGAATGCGCCAAAGGATTGGAAGCAGGGATAAAGTATTTGATTTTTGGGGCTTTGAGTTCCGCCCTATTATTATTTGGTATTGTTTTATTATATGGGGTGGGGGCCAATCCAGAAGCGTGGGGAGCTATCACTCCAACGGTTGGGCAAGTTGATGGATTTTCTTTTTCTGCCCTTTATCATCTTCTTTCGGAAAACCCCAACCATCTACTTCTCAAAGCCGGGGTTGTTCTTATAATCTCGGGTATTGCATTTAAAATCGGTGCAGCCCCTTTTCAAATATGGGTACCTGATGTATATCATGGTGCACCTATGCCAGTTACGGCATTCTTAGCAGTTTCATCAAAAGCTGCTGGTTTTTTTGTCCTACTGAATTTGGTTAATGGTCCCTTTGCGGGGATGAGTGATTTTTTACTCCCACTTCTTGGATTTGTTGCCACTTTTACAATATTTTTTGGTAACCTTGCCGCCTGTTCACAAAAAAACCTCAAGCGGATGCTTGGCTTATCTGGAGTTGCTCATGCTGGATACCTAATGGTCGCGGTCATGGCATCCATGATTCTCCCAGGAAGTAGCGATCGGGCTGTCTGGATTCTTTTCTTCTATTTATTCACCTACTTGTTGGCTTCATTTGCCGTTTTTGGAATTATGGGAATTGCAAATGTTTCTGATGATGCGGAGCATGAGTTTTCGGATTATGAGGATCTCGCGAAGAAAAAACCATGGGCCGCTTTTAGTCTAGTGGTCGGGATAGGTTCTCTTGCGGGAATTCCTCCACTTGCTGGATTTATTGGAAAATTACTTCTTTTTAGCGTAGCATTTGAGACTAAACTTTATTTTTCCTTAACTGCGATGGTTATTGGAGTGGTAATTTCAATCTATTATTATTTTGGTTGGCTTCGGGAAATTTGTTTTCACCCCCGACCAGTCTTCGAAGATGATGAACCTAGCCACGATTCGTGGTTGGGTTCAGAAAATAGCGGCTTAATCAAAACCGTAATTCTTTCTTTAGTCGTTGCATCCATTGTTTTGGGGATCTGGCAAGGTTCAATTGGAGATGCGTTCTAAGTGATTATCCAAAATAGCAGTGAAGACATGACATTTAACATGCCCGGGTGGCGGAATTGGTAGACGCGCCAGATTTAGGATCTGGTATCCGTGAGGATGTGGGGGTTCGATTCCCCCCCCGGGCACTCCATTATTTACATAATATTTTGATTTAAAGCCTTTTATGGTTTAATCCGTTGTTTAGGTGTAATAAATCCGTTCTTGCTTTGCCCCCCAGCTTTGCCATTGTGATCAACATGAGAAATTCTTGTCTTTCGTTTATTAAGCAAGGCTGGTTTGGCTTACCGCTGTTTTTTTTGGGATTGGTTTCGTTAGCATTCAGTCAACTGGAAGAGTCGATAGATATAAAAGAACTAAGTGCAGATGAAATTGCTGCATCCGTTTCTTCGAAAATTTCCAATTCGGAAGACTTACTTGGTGCTATACGAGACGATTTCCAATCATCCTTACACTCTGGCATCTCTTCTTTTGATAGTAAGTTATCAACTTCAGATCTAAGCAAAGAGGCCAAGGGAATACTAAGAGCCCAATTCAATAACCTCAAATCCCGTTATCAAGATCGTGAAACATCTTTGGATCAATCAATTGAAAAGACAGCCACCCGGGTTTCTGATTTAAAAGACATTTTTTCGGATTTAAAAAATAATTTTGCGGGTAGATTAGAAGAAACCCGGCCGGCCTTGCTTGCACTCCATGAAAACCTAGAAGGGTCATTGGTAGAACTTGAAGCACTCTCGACTATGGCGAGCGGCCTGAAAAAAGATTTCAGTTACGAACTTTCATCCTTGAACGATCAAGTAGATACTGAATTTGCTCAAAACCTACCCACACCCCCAGATCAAACAAGTAAGGTACAACCAACCACTTCTTTGGGCAGAAAAATCTCCTCCGTCATTCAAGCAAGAGAAGCACTTCCTCTGAGGCATTCCGATAAAATCGGAAAGAAAGTACAACTTTCCTCCACCAATCAATTTGGCAATTTATCGCCAAATTCAAACATGGATGAGGATGTTGTAATCGCTCGATTAAGAAAAGAACTTGATGATTCCAAAAGTTTTCAAACCGAATTATCCGCAGATTCGGCAGAATTAAAGTCAGACTTGCGCAAGGCCTATCGTGAAATCGTCTCTTTGCAGACCAATGTAAAAGAATCTCAGATGATTATTAAAGAGTTGGAAAACTCCAAGCAAAGTCTCTACAGAACCACTGATGGTGGGCCTGCTACTGCCCAGACAGTCAGTAAGGAGATTAATCGTTTGGAGCGAGAGCTTGAACAGGCGAGGGAAGATTTACGCCAGTCAAGACAAAGCCTGCTTCTTGAGCAGCAACGTTCCAACGCCATGATAAGCTCGATTACCACAGAACTTGAAAGAACCAGAAGAGAACTAGATTACTCTCGGCAAATGGCTCATTCAAGTGGTGCAAACTTTGAGCGTCTTGCATTTCTGGAACGTGAATTAGCACAGACCAAGAGAGCATTAGAATCTGCACAAGCTTTACCGGTCGAACCGGGCACGCAGGAGTTTGTCAACCTGCAAGATGAATTAAGAAAATCACTAGGTGAAATAGCTCGTATGCAAATTGAACTATCTGAAAAAGATAAGCTTCAAGAAGAATTGCTCAGATTGAAAAGTACGATGGAGCAAATGGAAGAGACTCCATCTAGGTCAGCTAGTCCTGCATTTGTAAACAAATTATTGGTTGAATTAAATGCCGCTAACACTGAGATCGAACGTTTACAAAAAGGAAACTTAGCTGATCGTGAGGGACTTTCAGCAGATGTCTTAACATTGCAGGACCAACTTCAAACCACTCAAACCGAACTGGATCAAGTCAGGCGAGAATTTGCCAACACCAAAGAGGAGATTGCCAAGCGCGAATTTGAATTTGCAACAACCATAAAGAAACTCGAGGAAGAGGCCCAAATGGCTGAGTCTGTCCTTCAGCAAGCCGCAGAGGGTAAAATGCCAATGGTTCCTTTTGTTACTGAAATGGAAGAAGATTTAGCCGCTTCCGAATCGAGAATCAGGCTACTGTCAGATCAGTTTGCTAATGAACAGAAAAGAGCATCTGAAGTGATCGAGGAACTAAGTCAGGAACTTGAATTGGCACAGGCTCGAAACAAACAGGCGTTAGATCAGTTGTCCCGCAGGGAATTAGAACTAACCAGTAAAGATCAGGAAGTCACTTCACTGGCCCAGCAAAAGAAGGACCTCGAGGAAGAACTGGAAGTGGTCAAAGTAATTGCTGGTCAATTACAGGACTTAAACCAAGTACTGGAAGACACCAAGGAAACTCAGTCCGTTCAAACCCAAACGAGCGATCAAGTGGTGGGCTCTCTAAAAGATGAGCTAAACCGGGCAAAGATTGAACTCGTTGTTGCTCTTGAGGAAAAAGAAAATATGCAAGACGAATTTTCTGATCGCTTAAATAATTTAGAAATGCAGCTGGAAGATGCACGGAATGAAATGTTTGAGGAACAGGAGATCTTTCAAGAAACTACCAGTGAATCAAAAATCTTAGTTTCCGAACTGAAATCTGAACTCGAAGCCGCTCGGGCAGAAATTGCTCAAATGAAAAGGACTGGAATTTCCGAATCCTTGGAAACAAAAGACGCAGTTGCCCAATTACAGGAAGCTTTGGGAACCATAAGAATATTGCAGGAAAGTCTTCAGGAAGCGGAGGCTGCTAATTTAGAAGTCGATAACTTGAGAAGCGAGTTGGCAGACACAATGTCCGGACAATTGGCAAAATTTGAAGAGGTGGAAAATGAAAAAAGAAACCTCCAAGACCAAGTGCAAAATTTAGAGGCTGAGATTGCACTCCTCCGGGAGACGAATAGCGGATCTCAGGTTGCTCAACTCCGAACCAGTTCTGATTTACAAGCAAAATTAAAATCCTCAAATGCAGAGATTGAAAGATTAAGAAAGCAATTATCTCAATCGGAAGAGCTTGGGGTAGGTTCACTTGTTCAAATGGAGGACGAATTGGCGGTTTTAAAAAATGAAAACGACGATCTTAAGTCCACCCTCGAATCGAATTTAGCTACCGATAAAGTAACTATCGAAGCACTGCAAAACGAACTGGCCTTGGCCAAGCGTGAGCTCAATGAATTTGGGGTTGGTTCGCTTGCACAAATGGAAGATGAACTAGCGGCATTAAAAAATGAAAATGACGAGCTGAAGTCTGCCCTCCAATCAGGTAGCCCTAAAGATAATGCCATGGTTGAAGCCTTGGAGAACGAGTTAGCCTTGGTCCAAAGCAAACTCGAAGAGCTCGAAAATACCAAAGCATCTGGTCAGATTTCCCAAGACGAAAGCTTTTCCAACGCTCAGCCACCTGCCGAGGATCCTTCAATGATCGAAAAAGCTATGGATTTAGAAATGAAGTTGGAAATGGCTTTAGCTAAAATTGAACAAATGGAGGGCAGGCAATTTTCACCAAACGATGCCAATGTTGATTTACTTGAACAAGAGCTTACTCAAGCAAACCAAACTATCGAAGAGTTAAATAACCAACTCGAAGATATGATTTCCAAACAAGCCGAGGCGGAGCTTGAGCTTGCTATGCTTGAAAATTCTGCTGCTCCTACTCAAAAAGATGGAATTACAATCGATGAAAAGGCTATCTTTATCGAAGAAATTAATGCCCTTAGAGAGGAATTGAAAGCGGCTAAAGAAGAGTACGCAAACACAAGTTCTCGAGCTCCAGAAATGACTGAACTGCAGGAAGAACTCAGGCGGGCAGTAGCCGAGAGCTTTGAGTTGCAGATGGAACTCGAACAAACACAAGACCGTCTCCGAAAATTCGAAGAACTCGCAGCCCTTGATCCAAGCCAAGAAACCATTGATGAAATTACTAAACGAGCAAATCTTGCCCAAGAAAAAGCTCAAACTCGGATTGATGAATTGACCAATGCTTTAAGAAATTCTGAACAACTTAGAGCAGAGACTGAAGATCTAGTCACTGCACTTGAGCAAAGAGTGACCAATGGAAATGATATTTCTAATGATCCTAGGTTTGTTGAATTGCAGCAAGAAATGTTGGCCTTGCAAAGCGATCTGCTCAGCATTCAGGAAATGACTGATCCCAGAGTTAAAGAACTAGAAGAAAAACTCAAAAATAGTAAGGATGAAGGATTGCGTCTCAATACAGAACTCCAGGGAGTTGTTAATGAATTTTCTAATTTGAAGTCCAGCTTAGATAATTTGGAGGATGAAAATAGAAGGTTGAGAGATGTATCCTTGGTAAATGCTCGGAATCAGGCGGATGAAGTTGGAGAAAATATGCAACGGCAAATCAATACTTTGAGCCGTGAAAATGTAAACCTTACTAATCAGGTTGCCGAGAAGGATGCCCGAATTAATGGCTTGAGAGATGAACTTGCCCAGCTATCTGTCAAGGGTTCAGATAGTTCTGCTAGAAACCAAGTGCTTCAGTTGCAAATGCAGTTACAAGCAGCAGAAGACACCAGTAGTCAGGCAAAAATGGAAACACAAAGACTGCGTGAAGAATTAGAATTCGCCAATAGGAACCTTGCCTCTTTGCAGTCCAGAATGCGTGAGTTTGAAAATACTGCTAGCAACACACAACCCGTAATCAATGTTTCACAATTGAGTGAATTGGAGGACTTAAAGTCACAAAATAATCTATTGAAAGACCAACTTGCCGCTATGAGTTCTGTTCCTGGTCGCGATGCATTAGAGGGTAGGATTAAAGAACTAAATCAACGAAATCTTACACTTACGGTAGAATTGGACCAAGAGCGTATCATAATTGATGATTTAAAAAATGAACTTTCCAATGCCCGCTCTATCAAACAAGAGGTTCTGGAACGAGGAAAGGCTTCGAAGCTGAAATCTGATTTATTGAACGAAGAATTGTCGGATGCAAAGGTTCGGATTCAATCTTTAGAGAAGGCTTTAATAGCTGCTCGCGAGGCAATACGTGTTCTTCAAGGGGGTGGAAGTCGGGGTTCGATGATACAAGTTTCCAATCCGAGTAGTTTTTCTCCAAATCTTGGTACACAAAATCCCCGCACCAGGTCTTATACTGAACCAGCATATTCTTCGTCCCAAAGAAGTTCTTTACCCGAATATTCTCCTGCACGACCAAGAAATATCCTACCTTCCGTCAGAAATCCAATACCCATCAAAAATGATGATGGTGGAAACGCAAATCTTCAGATTCAAGCAAAAGTACAGTTTTTAGACAACAAGGTTAGACCCGCTGGTTTTACTGAGTTTTTTCTAGTCAATCGTGACCTGTCTGCTGTTCTTAGTGAAGAGGGTATTCGTCCACCCACTCAGGACGGCATCCAATCACATGCCGAATACTGGGCTCGGTCTGTTCAGCGAGGCTACCAATTTCCAGGAATTGCTGCGAAAATTAGAAATGCATTGGCACGGGCAAGTTTAAGAAGAATAAAAACCAATTCCCTTGGGGTGGGTAATGTGGATGATCTTGCTGATGGAAATTATTTTATCATTGGTGCATCCACTCTTGGTCAGGTAGGAGTGGTATGGTCTAGCCCCATCAGTCTTAACAACGGGGATAATATAATTAGCCTTGATTTAAAAGATGCTGCTTGGGCTCAATAATTTTCTTTTCTCAGAACAATCTCAATTATCTTCCTCTTTTTTGTATCGATCTACTTTTTGTATACATTTAATTTGTGAGTGAGTTGAATATTCCGTCCGAATTTCCGGTAATGACTCTTCGGGATACTGTATTTTTTCCCAGTGCAATGCTTCCTTTGAGAATTTTTGAAGATAGATACAGAATAATGTTATCGGATGTACTCAAGAAGGAAAGAATGTTTGCTATTGTTGCGGAGAGGGAGAGACATCCGACTGATGGCACATTGGAAGAACCACCGTTTGATGTTGCCACCATTGGACTTATTCGAGTCTCAAAAAAACATGAAGACGGTACTTCATTTGTCATGCTTCAAGGAGTTTCGCGCATTCGTATAAGAGAAATTGTTCGGGAATCTCCCTACCGGGTGGTAAGTGGAAAAGTTTTTGATACGATTGTTGAAAAGGGGAAACCTATATGCCGAAATAAAATTATCGATGCTCTGGAGCAGAATAATAAACTTGGGGGTGATGTAAGTAAGGAAACCCTTGAATACCTGATTATGGTTGAAGACGATTCATCTTTTATAGACTTGGCTGCATTCACCTTGTGCAAAAATTCCATCCGCAAACAAGCCATGCTCGAAGTGCAAAGATTACATAAAAGAGCTGAAATGCTATTCGACGATCTGATTAAAGAAAATTTAAAGCTTTCTTTTGAGAAAAATTTTCCAAGTGATATTGCTGGTAAAGATTTAGACAGAAATTGATTCTTCAATAGATAAACTGCATGAGCGAAGTTTCAGATAAAGAAAAGACCAAACGTATAAAACATTTCAGAAAGGTCATTTATTTCCGTTCTCTTTTAGGATGGGTATTTGCTGGAGTGGGTATCTGTCTGTTTGGGGTTGAGATAAATGATATGAGTAATCCCTTGATCTTGATCAATGGATTATTGTTTTTTGGTTATGGACTTTTTATGGTTTGGCAGACCAAAAAAGCAAAAGCCAACTTGGATGGTGAAGGGTAAACTTTTTTAATTAGCCCAATTTTGTGGGTGTAATTTCTTGGGATCTGGGTTTTCTTCTTCACAAAAATAGACTGCCATATGTAGATAGGGAAGTGTCCAATCAGGAGTTTGGGGTTTTTTTGTTTTAATTTCTTCCCAGATAGATTCAGCAGACCTTCCTTGAAGTTCGTAAATTTCTTTAATTCCAACATCGATCAGGTCTCTTGCTACCCGAACATCCATTCTCGGAATTCGCATCATAGGAGATGCCATTGCCTCTTTGTCTACTTTTTTCTTTTTTCCTTTCGCAATGAATTTTTTTTGTAATTCATTGTTTCTTTTCTCAGGAAATAGGATTTCTAGGGGAATTATATCTTCAATAGCCATTTTTGATTATCAAATTGCTGTCGTAAGGTTTATCATTTTCCAATCTAGATTATTACCTTAAATATCTAAAAATAGCCAATATACTCAATAAAGTAATAAGGAATCAGCATATACCTGATTATAAGTGTTACCAAAAAGAGAACTAACCCTAGTAAGGAACAAACTACACACTATATTCGTCCATCTATTTAATGCTCTATCCTCAGAAAGTAGAGAACGCTGATATATATAATACATACGTCTACCTATTACCATTCCCACCGTCCCCTTGGAGATATTACTTTGCTCTTAGAATAAAAGAGAAGTCAGGGTGGGGGAGTGGAAATAGTTAAACATCAAAGTGTCCAAGATGTATCAAAGCGTAAATGATGGGTTGCGGTTCCTCCTAAAAAACCTTTCGTAATTTTGTGATTACTAAAGGTTTTCGGTGGTGGCGAAACCCAGAATCGAACTGGGGACACAAGGATTTTCAGTCCTCTGCTCTACCGACTGAGCTATTTCGCCAGATCACCAAAAGAGGAGTTATGATAAATTTAGAACAGGTGGTCAATTATGAAACTTTTTTATTGGAAGAATCTAGCTTTCAGCGGAATAATCAACGACTTGATTTGGCAGGGGTGAGAGAGCTCTGATTGCTGATTCGTGGTCGGAATATCCATAAAAAATTAAACCCACGAATTTTTCATCCTCAGGATATTTTAAACCAATAGTTTTTTTGAATCGAGGATGGTTCCAAACCGAAGCGGTACTCCATTTTGCGGATATTTTGCTTGCTTCGAAAAGAAGGAGAAGATTTTGGATAATGCAGCAAGTGGTTGCATAATTTTCTTCGATCAAATTTTGGTTCTTACTAAATAGAACGGAGCTTGAATCGCTGAAGGATGTGACGACAAGTAGTCCAGTTGCATTGCTCCATTCTTTTTCTTTTCTTAAGGCCCGTTCTACAAGGATGGGATCATATCCGTCTCCTTTGATCATCTCAGCCATAAGTTGAGAAACCTGTATAATTTTCTCACGGTTTAGCAGATAAAACCTAGCTGGTTCGGTACGATGATGGTTGGGTGCATGACGAGCGGTGTTGATGATTTGAGTAATGATATCACTCGGCACTACCGAATGGAATGAAGCAGGCTTTCGGGTTCTTCTCTTTTGAATTAATTCTGCGAGTTTTTCCTGATCCATGGATGAGTTAGCATAGAGAGTAAAAGGAAGAGCTTTAAACGTTTTCAAAGATTAAGCTGACATTAGCTCCACCAAATCCGCTACTATTGCTCATCACTTTCGATGCTTGTTGAAATTGCGTTTTTCTTAGAAGGTTTAAATGTTCCAACTGCGGGTCGGGATTGCTTACATGAGCAGAACCAGGAACAAACCCTTCTTTGATTGCCAGGCAACAAAATGAGGCCTCCATGATGCTGGAAAGAGATAAACCATGACCAGTTAGAGCTTTCGTGCTAGAAAGCTGTAGCTTTTGAGGGAGGGGAAATACTTCTTTGATTGCCTTCATTTCAGATGCATCTCCGATCGATGTCGATGGAGCATGTGCATTTAAGTAATCGATATCAGTTGCTTTAAGTTTAGCATCCTTAAGGGCTCTACGCATTGAGTCTTGAAGACCTCTTCCTTCAGGGTGTGATATGGCCACATTGTGCCCATCCGATCCCTGCCCCCAGCCAATGAATTTTGCATAGGGATTAGCACCACGTCTAAGAGCCTCTTCCTTTGTTTCTAATACCATTGATACAGCTCCTCCAGTTCCTACAAAACCATTTCTTGCCGTGTCGAAGGGACGAGAAGCAAGGTCAGGGTTTTGTTCCAGAGAGAGTGCCCTCATCCCGCAAAATGGTACTATGCTTTCGAAGTTACAATCTTCTGCACCAACAACCAACATTCGATTTTGTCTGCCGAGCCGAATTTCATCTAAAGCCGTACCAAGTGCATGCCCGGAAGATGCACAGGCAGAGACTAAGCCCATTGATGATCCTCTGATTCCTAGCCCAGCAACAAGATTGAAGGTTAGGGTGCCTGAAATTGAAGCAACAATTGCGAGTGGATTACACGCCATCACCCCGCTTCGATCCATCTTCTCAAAATGTTGATGAATGGATCGCATGGAACCTCCGGATGCAGTGTATAAACCTGAATTTGGATCCTCTAATTCTGAAGAGTCAAGCCGAGCTTCATGAATCGCTTGTTGGAGAGAACACCATGCATAGAGAACATGAGGAGAAAAGCTTCTCAATAGTGATCTAGGAACATTGTATTCAGCAGGGAATTGCCAATCCTCTGGATCGTTTGAATCTAAATCAAATTCATCAATAGTTCCTGCTACTTTGACTGGAGATTCTGATACTTGAAGCATGGCAGGAGAGGTTATACCATGCTTTAAATTGATCAGGCTATCTATGACTTTAGCCTTGTTGCAACCAATACTTGTTATAAAGCCCAGTCCAGTTATCCAAACTTCCATGATTCAAATACCAAAGAATAATGATCCAAAGTGAGAGGATTGGTGGAGCCGATCGGGATCGAACCGACGACCTCCACAATGCCATTGTGGCGCTCTTCCAACTGAGCTACGGCCCCCAAAGGATTCCAAATATGTTAAAAAAATGACATCCGACAAGATCAATTCAAAACCATATATAAATCTAGGCGGAAGGTGGCTTCATCGGCGGTCTTGTAAGTTTGAGTCCTGCGGGCTTCTTTTTGCCGGATTTCAGGGATAAAGTTGGTTTCCCGGGTTTTCCACCGAGACCAGGTTTGTTTCCCTTCGGTTTGAGACTAAGCTTAGGCTTACTAGGAGCAACAGAAGGCTGGGGGGGGGTACTGGGAGGTTCAGGAGAGGGAGGTTCAGTTGGTGAGGGAACAGAAGATGGTTCCGGTGGTAAATCAAGAGAAGGAGCAGGGGGAGGAGCAATAGGAGCAGGTTCCTCCTCAATTTCTTCGGCTATGGAAGGAGGAGCAATCGGGGGAAGTTCAGGGGGCGAATCTTCCTGAGCGACCGGTTCCTCTGGGGAAGGAGGAGTAATAGATTCCGGAACTGTAGGAACAGGTGGTAAATCAAGGGAGGGTGCAGGAGGGGGAGCGATAGGAGCGGGTTCCTCCGCAATTTCTTCGCCCATGGAAGGAGGAGCAATCGGGGGAAGTTCAGGGGGCGAATCTTCCTGAGCTACCGGTTCCTCTGGGGGAGGAGGAGTAATAGGTTCCGGAACTGTAGGAACGGGTGGTAAATCAAGGGAGGGTGCAGGAGGGGGAGCGATTGGAGCAGGTTCCTCTGCAATTTCTTCGCCCATGGAAGGAGGAGCGATCGGGGGAAGTTCAGGGGGCGAATCTTGCTGAGCGACCGGTTCCTCTGGGGGAGGAGGTGAAATAGGTTCTGGGGTTGCAGGAACGGGTGGTAAATCAAGGGAGGGTGCAGGAGGAGCGAGAGGAGCAGGTTCCTCAATAGTCTCTTCGCTGGGAGCGATGGTAGGGACTTCAAGAATAGGATCTTCTTTTGCAGATTCCTCTTCTAAGGAGAATTTTGGCTTAACCGGTTTTTCGATCTTCTCGGGTTTGCTCTCCTCTGGTTGGATGACTTTGAGATTTTTGCTGGGTAAGGTCGCCTGAAGATCAGAGCCAGATTCTCCGGAAAATTTTGCATCGTATCCACCACTTGCAACTTTTCTGACTTGCACAACACTTGCACCAGTTTCACGAGCTATCGCAGCTTTATTAGGGTTGGAATTAGCTAACTTTGATTTGATATCCTCAAACAAATCCTTGGTCATTGATACAGTTATTCGCCTGCCGGAAGCAGAACTTGAGCTAATTTTCTCTTTTAGCTTTGGATTTGCAAATTGAGTAAGAGCACGGATGAGATCATTAATTGATGTATAATCAGTTCCGATCTCTTCATTTACTCTCTTATGAAGATTGGAAAGGAAAGCAGCTGTTTTAATTTTGGATTCACGCTTTGCCACTTCTGCTTTTGCACGTTCCTGAATTTCTTTCAGAATTTCTTCTGGGTCCTTGTTAAAATCTACATCAAATGTAAGCTTAGTCATAATGGGATAGTAGTTCGGGATTTATAACGATCAAAGGTTGGGCAAATGGATATGGCAAGAAAATTTCCCAAGGGAATAATTATCAACTTTATGAAATCACTTCTCTCAGAGAGACTGTTTTTTCATAGAGGGCCTTTCCCACGATGACTCCCTCTAAGTTTTCAAACTTTAGTGCTAAGTTTCTCAGATCTTCGATATCTTCTTTACTCGATACACCTCCGGATGCAATTACTTTACAATTAGGTACTACCGCAGCCATTTTTTCCTGAGCCGAAAGATTGGGTCCTTTCATTGCACCATCGGTTGCCACATCTGTATGAATAATCCAGCGGGCTCCTTGATTTTCCATTTCCTTGGCAAATTCAAGTGCAGAAATTTGGCTAATTTCTACCCATCCTTTGGTCGCTACGAAACCATCTCTGGCATCTATTCCAATAACTATCTTGTCTGGACCAAATTGCTTGATTAATTCCCCAATCCATGAAGGGTTTTCGCAAGCTGAAGTTCCCAAAATGATTCTACTAAGTCCGAGGTCCAAGGCATTTTCAATTGCTTCATGATTCCTCATTCCTCCGCCGAGTTGTACCTTCATCCCACCGATGGAGAGAATCGATTTCACGGCATTGAGGTTTTCTGAATTTCCCGAAAAGGCTCCGTCCAGATCCACGAGGTGCAGGTGAGTGGCTCCTTGCTCTAACCATTCGCGGGCAGGAACTCGTGGATCATTATAATAAACAGTTTCCTGATCAGACTTTCCCTGAAATAAACGAACACATCGTCCGCCTTTGAGATCAATTGCTGGATAAATTGTCATACTCTCATTCAAATAGATTGCCTGAGCTCAAGAGCGAGTAATAAATCAGGAAATTACTCTAAGGGTTGCAATAAAGATGATCTGCGGATTGATTGGGATCGATGAAAAAAACCTCCTCAACTGCACCTTGCCCGAATTTCAAAACGCCCCTTTTTTTATCTGAGCTTTTGGCTGCTCATTCACCATCTGGATATGAAAATGAAGCCCGTGCAGTAATTAAAAAATTTGTTGAGAAATCAGCGGACAAATTTTCGATTGACGCAATGGGAAGTTGCCATGCAAAAATTCATGGAAAAGGTGGACCCACTCTTATGCTAGCTGGTCATATCGACGAGCTTGGTTTGATTATCAAACATGTAAATAGTAAAGGATATTTATATTTTGATGCAATTGGTGGACATGATAAGTCTATGATATCGGGGCGTCGGGTCGAAATACTTACCAAGAACGGAATTATCCGGGGTGTAACTGGGAAGCGAGCCATTCACTTGATGACACCAGATGATAGAAAAAAAGTTCCGGAACTACATCAAATGTGGATTGATATAGGAGCGAAATCAAAAGAAGAGGCATTAAAAAGAATCACCATCGGTGACGCGGCAGTCTATGACCATGGTCTTGAGACTTTGCACGAATCTTTAATTGTATCGAGGGCATTTGATGATAAGTCAGGCGCATACGCTGTAAACGAGGCTTTGCTTCGTTTAAAAAACGCTCAAGGTTTATCTGCCGATGTTGTCGCTGTTTCTACATCTCAGGAAGAGATTGGTACGCGCGGGGCGATCACCTCTGCTCACTCAGTCAACCCTGATGTTGCTTTGGTAGTCGATGTTTCCCATGCCACCGACCATCCAGATGCGGATCATCGAAGATATGGATCGTTTGAACTCGGGGGGGGGCCCATCCTTACGAGAGGTCCCAACATCCACCCAGCTGTTTTTGAACGTCTCTTGGAATGTGCAGAGAAAAATAAAATCCCTGTTCAAATTGAGGCTGATCCTAGGCCTACTGGTACCGATGCTAGGGCAATACAAGTTGCTCGCAATGGAATTCCTACCGGTTTGGTGGGCATTCCACTAAGGTATATGCACACTCCCAGTGAAGTGATCGATTTAAATGACCTTGAAGCAGTGGTAAAATTACTTGTTGCATTTGCTACATCACTGAAAAAAGGGGAAAGTTTCGTTTAAGAAGTGAAAAATTTTCGGTTCGAAGATGTTTAAGCATGCTTGGGACCGTTGTCGGTCAAACTTGACTGCGAATGTAATAACAGGGATTTTTATATCTACGATCCTTGGACTGGTTTGTTGGTCATATTACCAAATTGATCCCTTCGGTAAAGCCTTGGACCGGCTAGGAGAATTAAAGCAAGAATTTGGATATTTTTATTCCTCTGTAACTACTGCTTTTTTTGGTGGAATTATTCCTTACACCATTCTCGTCATCCAAAAAAATATTCCAACCGGTAAAAAAAAATCTTGGTTTTTATTTTTTGTGGTCTTTTGGGCAATAAAAGGAATTGAAGTTGATGCATTTTATAGACTGCAGGGCATTTTCTATGGTGAGGAAAACCAGGTTCAGGAAATTTTTTATAAAGTCATGACGGATATGCTAATATATTGCCCCTTTTGGTCTGCTCCAGTTACCGCCATTTTTTATGGTTGGAAAAAAGCGGGCTTTCAATGGGCAAAAGTAAGAGAAGTTCGAAGCTTCAATCGATTGTTATCTGAGTCTGCATTTCTGTTGTTTTCCACTTGGATAATATGGATACCTGCGGTGACAATCGTTTACACGATGCCGACCAATTTACAAATACCCTGCTTTAACTTAACCTTGTGCTTTTTTGTAGTGGTCATCAGTTACTTGCAACCAATCGATAAGGTGGCGGGATAGACGGGACTCGAACCCGCGACCTCCGGCGTGACAGGCCGGCGCTCTAACCAACTGAGCTACTACCCCCAACATCGAATTGACTATCAATAATAATTAAGACCTTCAAGTCAAGGAACAAGGGCATTGAAAAAAATTGGTTACCCATGTCCCCGTTTCATTAATCTTGGAGATTTTTTTTCTGTCGATAAGTTAACTACCATGAACGAATTGTGCGTGCAAAAGCTTGAGTTAGGTCCAATTTCCACCAATTGTTTTATTCTCTGGGAGGAGAATGGAAACGAGGCAGTTTTAATAGATGCACCGCCTGCTTGTGCAGAAGAGATCAACCAATTTCTTCAAGGCAAAGAACTCACTCTCAAAGAAATTTGGCTGACCCATGGTCATTGGGATCACATTGCCGGAGTGTCGGAAATGTTAGGTTCCGATCCCCATATTATTGGACACCAGGCAGATGAAATAATGTTCGAAAACCCTCAGCTTATGTCCGGTTTCTCTCTACCTGGAGTTTCGTTAGTCCCCGTAAAAATCAAGCAATGGATTGATGATGGAGATATCCTTAATTTGTGGGGTAGAGAAGTTCTTGTTCTTCATTGTCCCGGTCATTGCCCGGGAAACATTGCCTTTTATTTAATAGATGAGAAAATTTGTTTTGTTGGTGATGTTATTTTTGCTGGAAGTGTTGGAAGAACTGATCTACCTGGAGGGAACTTTCATGAGCTTGAAGTTTCAATTCGTAGCAAAATTTACACCTTGCCAGATGATACTGAATTAGCTGTGGGTCATGGACCAAACACCACTGTGGGAAAAGAAAAAAGCAGCAATCCGTATGTTCAGGAACTGTCCTGAATTCCAAATTTTTCAAATCTTTTTGAAAATAATTCCAATAATATAAGGTAAAAAATATGATTCACATCATTGATTCCTTAGATTCATGCCAGGGTGCAGGAAAGTTTGAAAATTATCTTTCAAAAGTAGATGAGATTTTTGCCCCTAATGGTCACCTTGAGCAGGCATTAGGCTTTGAGTTCCGGGCAGAACAAGCTGAGATGGCAAAAACATATGCCGCAAGTCTTGTTTCGGGAAAGCACCTGATTTTTGAAGCTGGTACTGGTGTAGGTAAAAGCCTTGCCTACTTAATCCCTTCGATCCTATATGCCCGCTTGACCGGCAGGAAATGCATCATCGCAACAAATACCATCAGCTTACAGGAGCAGTTGCTCGAAAAAGATGTCCCTTCTGTTCACGATTTATTTAATAGGATTTTCGGGATGAATTCCTTTGCTGAATTCAAGTGTGCCTTATTGGTAGGTAGGGCCAATTATCTGTGCCAAAATCGTTTGCATAGGGCAATGATAGGGCAGTCAGACATATTTGAGTCTAATCAAAGAGGAGATTTACAAAGAATAGCAGATTGGGTGGAATCCGGACCCAAAGAAGGAATCCGTCAAGAGATGTTACCTTCTCCCAACCCATTGGTATGGGACTCTGTTAACGCGGATTCCTCGGTATGTTCTTCCAAACATTGCAGTCCGGAAAATTGCTACTACAGAAAAGCACGTCATTTGGTTGAGAATGCAGATATTGTGGTTATTAATCATAGTCTTTTATTTTCGCTGATCGGTGCTGGAGTGGGTCCTAGTGATGAAAGGGCAGGAATATTATTTCCAGATGATTTTTTGGTTTTTGATGAGGCTCACGAAATTGCGGATGTTGCGAGCGATCATTTGGGAATATCTTTGAGTTCATGGGCTATGGAGACTTTGCTTCGTCAATTGTACAATCCTAAGAAGCATAAAGGTTTGCTTTCTAAAATCGCCAGAGAATCCGATTTAAAGGTGATTGAGCATGCCAACATGGCAATTAAGGACTTTTTTCAATATCTTCACCTTGAAATTCTAGGCGAAAGAGATCGGGTGAGATTAACTAGTTCAGAATTATTTCCAAGAGAGGTTTTTCCTCCTTTTAGCCGATTACTACGTGTACTGGTGGAATTGTCAGAAAGAGTGAAAGAGGAACATTTACGCTTGGAACTAAGGGACCAGATAAAACGAGTACAATCTTATTTGAATAATCTCTCCGAAGTAGCCGATCTGAAAGACAAGAATTCAGTTTACTGGTTAGATAGAGGCGGTCGACGGAATCAAATTATTTACTTGAGGAGTGCACCTCTGGAAATCGCTACTATTTTGAATCAAGAGCTGTTTTCGAAGGAGTCTTCGGTGTTAATGACCAGTGCCACTTTAAGTAGAAAAAGAAGTGCCCAATTTTTCCGAAATCAAATAGGTGCTCAATCTGCAGATGAATGCATCGTTTCTTCCCCGTTCGATTACCAAAACCAAATGAGTATTAAAATTTGTAGTGACTGCCCAGAACCTCAGTCTGCAGATCGATCGATTTATTTGGATTATATTACCAAAGCAATCCATGGGTTTGCTCAGTCAATTGAGGGTGGGACGCTGGTACTTTTTACCAATTATTCTGATTTGAGATACTGTCACGAACAACTAAAACCAAGTTGGCATAGATTACAGCGATCCATTTATGCACAGGGCACTCAATATTCACGTTCAGAATTGCGCAAAAGAGTGATAGATGAGGGCGATGTATTATTACTTGGAGCAGAAAGTTTTTGGAAAGGGTTTGATGCAAAAGGTTCATGTATTTCTCAAGTTATTATTACACGTTTACCATTTGAAAACCCCAGTCATCCGCTGCTGGAAGCCAAAAGTGATATATTGCATGCTCAGAACCTTAGTTCCTTTAAAGAAATTACCCTACCTTCTGCAGTTATCAGGTTCCGTCAGGGAGTGGGTAGGCTAATTCGCTCAAAAACAGATGTAGGGGAATTAGTCATTCTGGATTCCAGGATACTCTCGAAAAGATATGGAAAAGACTTCATCTCAGAATTACCATGCGATAATTTTGAAGCAACTTGCTTGCTTGACCTATTAGGATGCTAAGGTTTGACTAGCTTCCTTAATTTTTATCCCAGTTTATTTTAATGAAATTCTCTGCCCATGGACATTCTGATGTTGGGTTTCTTCGGGAAACCAACGAAGATTCTTTTCTCGTTTGTAAAGATAAATCCATATTTGCGGTCGCGGATGGAGTCGGAGGTTTACCATACGGCTCATTGGCTAGCCTGCTTGCCGTTCAGTTTTTTGAAAGTTTAATTCCTTCCCCCAACCCATTTTCCGATTTCTCCGAGTTGCATTCAATCATCCAAAATATTCATCGGAACATAATCAAGTGTGGTTCACTTGTTGGTGGTCAAAATGGTATCGGTACAACTTTCTCTGGTCTTGTGATTGTCGAAAATAAAATATTCTATGGGCATGTAGGAGACTCTTATATTTTGAAATTCGAGCAAGAATCCAGTCAGTTGTTACACTTGTCGAAAGAGCATACTTTGGCTGCTGAGTTGATCGCAAAACATGGACCTGATGCTGCAATTGACATGCCAGACCACTACAATCACACATTGACCCGTTGCTTGGGTCAAGATATCGACTTCGATGTAGATGTTGGAGAATTTAATGTAAAGACGGGTGATAAAATTATTTTATGTTCTGATGGCTTAATCAATATGGTTGAATCGGATGATATTTTGGAGGTTTGTAAATCATTGGATTCTCAAAGATTAGTTCATGAACTGATTGATCAAGCAAATCAGAACGGTGGAGTAGATAACACTACCGTAGTGTGTATTGAGATAGAATAATTTTTGTTGAGTAAAAAACTTGAAGAATTTTTTCTGAAGGTAGAAAAGTTTCCTGATAATCTGCTTTACAGATTTTCATTGGCTCAGCAACTCTCTGCTAATAGCAAAGACGAAGAAGCGATCGAGCATCTTGAAGTTTGCCTTGCCAAAAGAGATGACTGGATGATTGCCTTTTTGTTGAAAGCTAAATTGGAGATTGGATTAGATCGAAAAGCGGAGGCAATTTCTTCTTTGAAAAAAACCATTGAACTTGCCATAGCTCAGTCTCATGACGACCCCCTTGAGGAAGCTCGGGAATTACTGGATTCATTAATTTAACCAAGTTAGCTGTTCTTTCATGTACTAAACCCATAATCTTTTTGGCAATTAGTTGAGTTTATTAAAAAATTTTTCGGTTGTTAGTGGTGCAACCCTTCTCTCCAGAGTGCTTGGCTTGGTTAGGGATATTTTATTCTTTGCCACATTTGGTACCTCCTTAATAGGAGAGGCTTTTTTGTTAGCTTTTACATTGCCTAACCTTTTTCGTCGCATGTTAGGGGAAGGCACTTTGAGTTCCGCTTTCATTCCTGTTTTTACAAATTCACAAAAATTAGATCCCGAAAAAGGACAGTGGGAGTTACTTAACCAAGTTCTTTCTCGTTTGTTGTTATTTTTGGGTATTTTATCTGCTGTTGTCTCCTTAGCGTGCTGGTTCGCTTATGGTGTCAGTTTTTTTGAGATACCCAAATGGCAGAATGCAGTTTTTCTAAATGGCATAACCTTTTTTTATGTTATTTTTATTTGTGGTTCTGCCATTCTTGTCGGTGCATTAAATGTAAAGAAAAGCTTCTGGGCGGGAGCTTTTTCTCCAGTAATTTTGAATCTTTTCATGATTTGTGCACTTTTCTTCAGCGGTTTTATCTACGGCTTAAACTTTACTTTTTGTGCCGTAATTCTTGCGATCTCCGTGGTTTTAGCCGGCGTTTCTCAGTTCCTTTTGCCCTGGTTTGAATTAAGGAAAAGATTTGAATGGGATTGGAAATTTAATTTTTCCTCATCCGTTGATCTCTCTGAGGTTGGATCTCTTTTCTGGGTTGGTGTATTTGGTGCTGCAATTGCCCAAATTAATATATTAATCTCGCGATTGCTTGCTTATCTTTTGGATGAACAGGGACCAGTTTCTTATCTTTACATGTCAGCACGTTTGGTGGAGTTACCGCTTGGTGTCTTTGCCATTGCCCTGTCTACCATTCTTTTTCCACATCTATCAAAGGCCATGGGCGAGGGTAACCTAAAGGATTATAAGAGCTCTTTTTTTAATGGTGTACGAATGATTTCTATGCTTACAGTGCCCTCGGCAATTGGGCTTTTTATCTTGGGAGATTTAGTGATAAAAACTCTTTTTCAGTGGAAAGAATTTGGTGGAGAAAATGTTTATATGGCAAGTAAGGTACTTTCGGTTATCGCTTGGACAATACCTATCTATGCACTTTCTACATTTTTGATAAAATCATTTCATTCTCAAAAAAATATGAATGTGCCACTTAAAGGCGCCTTAATTAGTTTGTTGGTCAATCTATTTGCCAGCATTATGTTGATGAAAGATTTTGGAGTTATGGGACTGGCTTGGGCAAATTTAGTAGCTGCTGTTTTCCAATTATTCTACTTGTCAGTAAAAAATCCCCATATCTCGGGGAAATCTATCTTTTCGTCGGAACAAATATGTATTCAAAAAGTCGTACTCGCCTCATTGTGTATGTGTGTGATTGTTAATTATTGTAAGGAATATACTCAATTTGGCGTAAGCAAGTTTGCCGTTTTGGCTCAGCTTTTTATAGCAATCTTGATTGGTGCTTTTTCATATTTTATGATTTTGATCATATCAAAGTTTCCTTTTAGAGATGGAAAACCGTTGCTGTTTAAGTTGAATCAAAAATAATTATAGTCATGTATTTCATAAAGCCGGAAATGTCCCGAAAAACAAGCGGTTTCACCCTAATAGAACTCATGGTTGTTATCATTGTTATCGGCATTGTGGGTGGGATTGTTTTTGGTGGTGCTGGATATATTTTTGAGAAACAGGCTATCAAACAGGCGGAAGCAGAGATTGAAGTTCTGAAAGTGTCCTTGGATGAATATAAAAGAGAAAATGGCAATTATCCGGAGACATTTGATTTTGAAGGTGAAATGAGCAGTTTTATCTTGCTTCACTCCCTTTATGGCAGTCATGAACCTGTCGATGGAGTTTGGGAACGTTTGGAACCTGAGCAATACACCAAAAGTCTTATTCCAATGGAATCATTGTCGGTTGCTCCAATTGAGGATGATGAGGCAGGGCAATTTAACTTAGACAAGGTAGACCATTACCTGATCGACCCTTGGGGGGAACCCTACATCTACGAGTTTGAAAGAAAAGATGGGAATTTAGGATTTTTACTTTATTCTAAAGGACCCGATCGAAAGTCCGATCCGTTTAATGATGTTGCGGACGGATTTCCGGAAAAGAGACCGGAAGATAAAGACAATATACCCCAAAGCGAACCCGGTAACTGGTGAAATTAATGAAAAATAAAAAAAGTGGATTTACCTTAATCGAATTACTCGTTGTTATTTCTATTATCGGAATATTGATGGGATTACTGATATCACAACTTGGTGGAATTTTGGGCTCATCTGAAAATACTAAAATGCAAGCAATCCTGAGGTCATGGATCATTCAATGCAACGAATACAAAAACTTTTATGGTTTCTATCCACCTTTTGTGTATCAAGCTGAAGAAGGAATTCCTATTAGTTTAAATGAGCCTATCGATAACCAAGAAAAGTTTTTCTATGCACTGAAAGGATCGGAGAAGTCAGCATCCGGGTGGGGAGAATTTATCGAAGAAAATAAAGACAAAAAAGAATTTCATTCCTTTAGTGATGATGAATACGATGCCGATGGAAATCTCATAGGTTTTGAATCAATTAAAATTTTAGTCGATCATGACAGAGACGGTATGATCACAGTTGACGGTTCTGTGATGGAAGAAATTCTCAACTCTCTTGCACCTATGTACGATGAAGATGAAGTCGAGTTGGCAAAATCTCGGATCGAACAAATGAGTATAATCAACGAAGCAATCGCTTTTTACATTTTAAATGATAATGACTTGGGTGTTTCTAATGTATTTTCTTGGGATATCGATAAATATTTCGATTCAGAATAAACTATCCTCTTAATAAGTCATTTTTGATAGGTGAGCAGTAAAGGATTTAGCCTTCTTGAATTGCTTGTCGTCCTAGCTGTAATGGGGGTGATGATGGGAGTTTTAGGGTTTAGCTTCTTGGGCAACTCCTCTTCAGATTTAGGAGATGCTCAAAGAAACCTAATATCCTACCTTAATAAAGCAAAAGCAACTTCGGTATCAAGCGGGAGTGAAGCGAGAATAATTGTCGCAGCAGAAAGTGATAATGAGGAAAAATACTTACGTCATCTTCAAACAATTCTTCTGGATAGAAATAATTCTGGTCAATGGCTTATCGTTGATAATGGTATCTCCCTGCCTAAGAATGTATGGTTTGTTACTGATGGTATAGATGGGGAAAATTCAGATTGGCCTCAAGATGGAGAGTGCATCTGGAGTTCATCAGACCAAGATGAAGAATTCAGGTTGGCTCTCAGTAGAAGTAAAAATGGCGAGAAAAAGGTATTTGAAGAGTCAGCAGAGGGAGAAAAATATCACTTTTTAAAATGTATGCCTAACGGGAAATTTTCCAGTGCTTCGTATCCGCAAATGCCAAAATTAGTGTTTGCAAAAGGTAAGTTGATTCCCACGCAAACGGGTGAAATCATACCCAATTTATCTGATCGGAATCAAATTGCTGGTATTCAAATGCAACCTTTGGGCGGAATTTTTTCCTTATCTTCTCAAGATTTCTCAAATGACTGAAGGAAAAAATAAACATTTCTCAATCCATGGATTCACCTTGATCGAGGTAATTATTTCGCTTGGTATTTTTGGCCTTATTATTGGTGGTTTATTCAGCCTCTTACCTTGGGGAGTGGACAAGGTAAACAAACTTACGGACCGAAACACTGCCCTTGGTATGGTTGATGCCGTTCAGGTTGAATTAGAGAGACTGGGCTTTTCGGTGGTTGAGCATGGCACGAAACGGTTAGATGGACTGTATGACCCAACGGGTGCTCCTGAAGATATTTCTAACGGAGATATTCGTTCATTGATATTGGTAGCTCCAAAGAATGGAAATATAGTGTCTCTTGAACGAGTCATTGAAGTTTTTCAACCCGGTGGTCAGAAAAAACTTACAAATAAAGATTTGGGGGGTGGAGAAACGGAAACCCTTGATAAGGCCGTAACTGATTATGGTGGAACAATATATTTTAAAAGATTCGAAGATCAGCCAATATCTTTGGAAGGCTTTCAATTTCCGAAAGACAACTCAATAGTTTCGAGATGGATTGAGCCCAAAGATAGATATTTTGCAATAGTGTGCTCTCAATTTGCCAAGCAACCTCGATCGGATTCAGATCCTCCATCTAGGCACTTTCATCACCCTAGTAACGGATATTTATCCTTGCAGGTTGACATTCAGTGGCCTTACAAAATTTACGATCCAGCGGGTGTTGATTTTTCGAGGGTGGTGGAACCTCGCTACCGTTCAAGCATTACATTCCCGCTGGCAATCGTTCGATAAGTCTAAAATGAGTTCGTTCTCAATTTGGGTCATGGCTTCAAGACCTAAAACCCTGATTGCTTCAGTAGCTCCTTTACTGGTAGCTGCTCAAAACTTCTTTAAGGATCATGCATTTAATCAAACTTCGTTTTTGATATTGCTTGGATGTTTCTTATTTATGTCTCTTCTTCAAATATCGACTAATCTAGCCAACGATTATTTTGATTGTAAGAAAGGTGCAGATGATAACCGTGAAAATGCACCTGAACGGTATGTCTCATCTGGGAAAATTGAAGAAAAACAAATACTTGGTGTTGTCTGCGGCATGCTAATCCTTGCTTTCTTTGTTGGCTTAATCACTTTAATTTTTTCATCCGCAAGTCTATGGTTCTTACCCTTGGGCATTGTTTGTATTTCTTTGTGCTTATTATATACAGGCGGACCATATCCATTGGCCTACAATGGGTTGGGGGATTTATTTGTGATTCTTTTTTATGGTTTTGTAGCAGTTGAAGGAACAAATTTTTTCCTTTGTTCCGTAAACTCAGTAAAATATTCTCCCAACTTGGGTTCAGCTCTTTCGGTGGGTTTAATCATAAACAATTTGTTGGTCGTGAATAATTATCGAGATTGCGAAAGCGATGCGAAAGTGGGAAAGAAAACTTCAATTGTTTTGTTTGGAAAAAAATTTGGCATTCTTTTATTTCTTGTAGGCTTTCTGGTTCCTGTCATTCATGGATATATTTCAGGAAATTTTCTTGTCTTTTCGATCTCCATAACCAGTGGAATTTCCCTTTTTTTTATATATAGAAGTAATCAGCTAAAATACGCCAACCTTGCCCTATCATTTTCAGCTTTAAGTGTATTGGTTTATGCAATCTGCTGGCTATTTAATTAGTTGAACTATCGATTGTTATAAAAATTATTTATATCATTTACTTAGTAAAGATTCAGGTTGGGAGAAGGAAAAACCTCGTTTGATTGTTAGTTATGTATGTTCCTGAATTATCTTCCTTTGATCCTTTCTCCTTACAAAAACTATTATCCACTTGTTTCTCTTTACCCTGTGGTCCTACCAAGTGTTGTGTATTAATAGATCTTCAGAATCCCAGTGAAATCAGTAATCTTCGGTTTTTAGATAATCCCGGCAATGATGTTCAGAAAAGAGCATTTTATCACTTTTATGAGCCTTTAAACAGGGAGATTGGTAAGGAGCTTGATATATCACTTTGTGATTTATTTGCTTTTAAATGTACTGGTGGTAGCAACTTAGATCCAGATAATCTTTTGTTTAACATTGAAGGTGAAGAGCTTACCTTTACCGAAAATGTTTGTCCAAACTACGACCTAATATTGGCTATCACAGATTACTCCTTAACCGCTCCTTTAACCGCGATGGCAAAAAAATATGGTTTTCGCGGTGCAACCCTTCACGGGTTGAACGATACTATCCTTAACTCTGGTCTCAGTATAGATTACAAACTCGTAAGCCGGCAAGCTGAGCTATTTCGTACCTTCCTTGATGAATCTGATTCTTTCACGATCACTTTTGAATGCATTGGTAAAACATACCAGCTTAATATCGATTGTGGAAAACAAACCGCACAAAAAAGCCACGGTCTATGCCCATTTGGTTCTCCTGATGTCGCAAATTTGCCTGCTGGAGAAGTTTATTTTGTTCCTCTCGGTGCGGATGGTTCTTTCCCTTTCAGATTTGGTGAAGGTACTCTTTGTGAAATGGTGGTAAGAAATGGGAAAATTACGAATATCGAATACATTTCTGGAGATGTAGAGTTAGTCAAATCTCGCCAACTCCAATTAAATGAAGATCCTGCGACTGGGATCATTGGTGAACTTGGATTTGGTACACAATTACTTCCATTCGCGGGTTGCGATATCCAAGACGAGAAAATACTTGGTACTTGTCACATTGCTACTGGACGGAGTGACCATCTTGGTGGGAACCTCACCCCAGAGCTTTTTAATTCCCGCGAAAATGCATCGCATGATGATATCCTTTACGCTCCTCCGAAGACCCCTGAAATAACCGTCAGCTCAGTTGATATGCATAAAGACGGAAAGTGTACCAAGATTTTAGAAAATTTCGTACCTTCTGCCATTCTTTTGGATCACTTGGAAAAAGAGTATCCCGTTGAACTAATTGGTGCTCAAAAAGTCTAATTCCATCAAAGTCCTCCCTTCTTATTATTCGATTAATACTTTGCAAAAACGATAAGATTAGTTGAACTTAATACAGATTCTCAATTTGTCCCACAATTGAACTGTATATTCTTAGCGTTTTTACAAAACTTTTTATATGAGCATTTAGCCGTATTGTTTAGCAGATTATGTTCTGTTAAATTACTATTCCCATCACTTTTTTTTGCATCGGTCTTGGGAAATTTTTATGGGCAAACACATAGAAGCTTTATCTTTGAGTGGGATTTAGAAAATGAGGCTTTTCTTCTTGATGGTGAAAATTCTCCGACCCTTGTTTTGTTCGAACATGTCTATTACACATTCGAGTCAAGGGGGGGGGGATTTACAATAACCGATCAAAATAATTCAATTTATGACGAATCTGAGATTTTCCAGAATTCGGTCAATGGGGCAGGGGAGTACATTTTATTCATACCAGACGAAACTACGCCAAGGAACTTAAAGTATCAAAACCAAGATTTCCCTTCCAACCAAGGGAACCTGATCATCCAACCCTTTGAGCAAAAAGGTCTGTTGAAAAGCGAAGGAACTACGAGTGGGGCCAAACTCGGATCCAGCATAGCGGTCGCTAACGATGGAAATATTTTTGCGGGTGCTCCAGAGTTTAACAACAATGAAGGATTGATCCATAAGTTTATCCAAATTGAAGATGGGAATTACAGTATTGATGGGAATATTACTTCTCCCGTTTTAGGATCTTTTTTTTGGGGGTCATCCCTATTTTATGACAACAACACTTCCAACTTACTAATAGGGTTACCTAATGCGAATAATTACCAAGGTGCTCTTTACCATTATTCTTTGTCTGAAGATAATTTGAGGAAAATTACAGATGGAAGTGGTGTTGGGAAAATGCACGGTTGGTCATCCTTTTTAACTTCTGAAAAAACTTTCGTTGGAGAACTATCAGTCCTTGATTCTGATGGTGGTTCAGTCTCTATTTACCGCTCCTCTGCGAGTTCGCCTGAGCTAGTAGAAGTCCTGAAATCCTCCGTTAGTCAGTTTGGTAACGAATATGGGTATTCTTTGCACTCATTTAACGGTTATCTGTTAGTTGGGGCTCCGGGAGAAGATGATTTGGTCAGGGAAGATTCAGGGGCAGTTTACTTACACCAACTTCTTGAAGGGGCATCTCCCTGCATAAAAATTTTACCCAATAACCGAAATGATGGTGCAAGATTCGGAGAAGTTGTTTGGATGACCGATAATTTTATCTTTATCGCAGCACCCAATGGCGATGGAAGTTCTCCAAAATCTGGTGTTGTACATGTTTATTCTTATGACAAAGAAAATTTTTCGGTAGATGAGGTTTTTCAAATCTTGCCTCCCGTTGATGGCTCCTCTCTCAAGTTTGGACAAAATATTTTGGTTCAGGGGGATTTTGTTTTTATTG
>OMJS01000012.1 GCA_900299365.1 Opitutales bacterium | reverse complement strand
GAACTGCGCTTTGTGGTACCCGCCCTGCCATCTGGATTAGATTACCCAGTAAAACTTTCCGGAGGTGCCCATGGTGCTCTTGATATTGGCAATTTCAGAATAGATGAAAGTCGCCTTGGGGTAACCCCCAATGTTCTCGAGATACAGTCAGGTGACACCGCCACCTTGCTTTTTAAAATTGATTATGAGGCCCCTGCTGGCGGCCTGGCTATTGATGTAAAAACCAACATCCCCAATTCTGTAATTATGCCCGAGGCGATTATTTCTGAAGGGGATATGACGGTAAATATTCCCGTAAAAGGAGGCGAATCCGGCCAGGGCAAACTAGTTATTAGTGCACCTGGCTTTGAGGGAACAGAGGTTTCGGTAAAAGTATTTTAATCCGCCCCTCTCTTGCACTTTTAACCTCCTTTGCAGGAGGAATGGATGGTGCAAATTTCCGTAGTTATTCCAGTATTTAATCGTCCTGAGTTACTTTGCAGGGCATTAGAATCGGTCGCACGCCAGACTCTTTCTCCATATGAAATAGTGGTTGTGGATGATGGTTCATCCCCCCCCGTTGATGAAAAACAAAGCCGTATATACCCAGGAATAAAAATTGTAAGAAACGAAAATAATTCGGGTGTTGCGACCGCTAGAAACCGGGGAATTAAATGCACATCTAGCGAATGGATAGCCCTACTGGATTCAGATGATGAATGGGAATCATCTAAATTAGAAAAGCAAAGTAAATACTTACAAAGATTTCCTAATATTCGAGCCATTCATACCGATGAAAAATGGTTGCGAAACAACAATGAAGTAAAACCACCGGCATACCTCAATAAATCAAATCACTTACTTTGGGAGAGAAGTTTAAAACATTGTTTGATTTGCCCATCATCGATTCTGCTTCATCGTTCAATTTTTGATGCAATTGGATTTTTCGACGAATCTCTCTCCGTCTGTGAAGACTATGATTTCTGGTTGCGATTACTCTTACACAAAGAAATCGGACTGGTGGATGAAAAACTTGTCATTAAACATGGTGGTCATATCGGTCAATTATCCACCACTACTTGGGGAATGGATAGGTACAGATTAATCGCATTAGAAAAAATTCTTCTGAATCCTTTGCTTTCTTTAAAACATAAGCACTTAGTTCATCAAGTATTGATAGAAAAATGTACAATTCTTGCCCAAGGGTCGGAAAAAAGACAAAAGTTAAAGGAAGCTGAGACCTATCGAAAAATGTCTGAAAAATATTCTGCCTTATTGAATAAGAAACCCACCTGATGGAACAATGAACTTTGTTGTCGCATATTTGGCCGAGGCACAACCGGTGATCGATTATTATGACTTAAAGAAAGTTGATCATGCATCAATCCCTCTTTTTCAAAACGATCAACATTCCTTAGTTTTAAGCGGTCTCGGAAAAAACAGTGCAACTTCTGCAACAGAAAACCTATCGAGGTCTACAAATAATCCCAATGGTGGATGGATCAATCTTGGAATTTCGGGTCATGGGAGCTTAGCCAAAGGAGATCTTTTTATTGCCGGTAAAATTTTAGACGACAATGCAAAAGAGACCTTTTACCCCCCACAGTTATATGCAAGTTCTATAACTGTCAGTACCCTAAAGTCCTGCTCCAAACCGTCCATGGAATACCAAGAAGGAATGGGCTACGACATGGAAGCTCATGCCTTTTATAAAACTGCCTGCCAATTCACCACCCGCGAACTAATCCAAGTAGTTAAAGTTGTGTCCGACAACCCATCCTTTCCTCTTGATCAATTTTCGCCCAAGGATGCACCAGTCATGATTAATCAACACCTGCAAAGAATTGACGACCTAGTTAAGCAAATCGAAGAGACCAGTAATACTTTTCAAATTGATGATAAAGTTGAGGAAATGTTCGAAAGTATTGGAAAAATTCATTCATTTTCTGTTACTCGTTCTCACCAACTTCAAGAACTTGTCAGACATGCCAAGAACTTAAACCTCGACTTGGGTGTAATAAAAGAAATTGCTCAATCGTCAACTAACGCTGGGGATGCTATTAAAAACATATCCGAATTTCTTGAACCTTACCGAACTCTTGGATGATTGATACTATTTACATAGAGGAACAAATTGAGGGATTATCCAAATACCAAGAAATCCTATCACGGTTCCCCAAAGCAACTGTAATTACCTGCACTCATTACAAAGAAATTTTTAATCCTTCCGCACAAAGTTTTCGCTTACAAAAAAAGAAACCGGCACTTATTCTGGCCAAGCAAACCGGGAAATTAGTTCATCCTATCCCCAAAAGTTATGGCGTTGGGGGCAGGCATAACTTCTATTTCTCCCATCTGCTTAATTGTCTTTACGATTGCCGATATTGCTTTCTCCAGGGCATGTATCCATCTGCTCATTATTTGATGTTTGTAAACTTTGAGGATTTTGAAAAAGAAATTAAAAACATATCCCAATCCAAAACCGAGCCCACTTGGTTTTTTTCAGGCTATGATTGCGACAGTTTAGCCCTCGAGTCAGTTACCGGATTTGCCTCTCATTTCTTGCCATTTTTCAAAAGACTGCCCAACGCCTGGGTAGAATTACGGACCAAGAGTGTAGCTACTCAGATTTTACATGCAATGGATCCACTGCCAAGGGCAGTTGTGGCATTTAGTTTTACACCTCAAGAAATAAGCAGTCAGTTAGAACATGGAGTGCCCAGCGTTAAATCGAGAATTAGGGCGATGCAAAAGCTCGCCAAACAGGGTTGGAAGGTCGGTCTCCGCATTGATCCCTTATTGGAATGTAGAAATTTTGAAAAACGATATTCCAATTTATTCAGGAATATTTTTGAGAAAGTTCCCGAACATGCGATTCACTCTGTGAGTATAGGGGCCTTCCGTATGCCCAAAGGCTTTTACAAAAAGATTGAGAAACAATATCCGGAGGAAAAATTATTTGCAGGAAATTTTAAATCTCAAGGCGGGTGTATCGCCTATCAGCGACAGATCGAAATACAACTGAAACAAAAATCTGTACAATTACTATCTCAATGGATTAACCCAGATAAAGTTTTTAAATGTCAAACTTGAGCCAACATTTTCAACCTGCTCGGATCGAAAGTTATAGCCTAAGAAATTATTGGGTTGCAGTATTGTAATCTACTAAAGCAATCATTTTGTTTTCCCCTTCTTGCTTGCTTGGTGTAGCACCCCTAACTTCTTTGATAATTGAAATGTAAATATCGCGAAATTGTTTCCGCAAATGTGAGTCACTAAGATCAGCCCAGCTTATATAATTAATGTGCCCCATTTGAGCTATCTCCCAAGCATTCGCAAGTTCCTCTTCGTTAACATTGATTGGAGGAGACAGTCTAGCTAACTTGTATGAATAGTAGGACTTTCTGAAGTTATTTTTTGCCTCAAAATTTCGAAGTTTATTCCAAGTAGGAATACCCGGTCTATTCATATTTTTTATCTTCCATGCAATCGCATATTCAGATTCTGGTATAACAAGATCGGGCGATCTTTTTTCCTCGAAAATTTCGGGGTTATGATACCTCACATACCTCATTCGCATAGCCACTTTTTCTGGGTCCGTTAATTGATGCCAGTACCTACCATCTCTCTTACCAGTTGGACTATTTTCCCATGCTTTACTAACTAGTCTTTCATTTGATCGTAACTGAGAAACCCGTTTGTAGTAGTTTTGCATCTCTATTTTTTCATTACCTACAGTATAATGGAATTTTAAGTTAGCATGGTCTGCCATCCTTTGATCACGATTCATTTTCGTCCAAAGATTTGTCTTTAACTTATCTTTACCCAAAAGATTAAGACTCTTTCTCGATTCGTACTTAAGGTCTTCGCCATACCTCCCTTTTGGTGAAAGTTTTTCAATTAATCCGAGTAAATCGCTGGAAAGGTTCATAGCACTTTGTAACTCATCTTCACCATTGGACGGCAAATACTCACTTTCTCCATAAGTGCTCTGACCATAACTCGTTCCTGCAACTGCTATTATACAACTTACGATTAGTAGAAAATTTTTATTATTCATGATAATCCTCCTTACTGTCTCTCCTTATAGTATATTTCCATATATGCACTAAATCAAAAAATTTTAATAAAACTTATTGTACTTACTCACAAATCGAGACCTGTAATTTGACATAAGGCCAAAGGTTTTTTTGGATGAAT
>OMJS01000011.1 GCA_900299365.1 Opitutales bacterium | reverse complement strand
GCAAAAACAACAGGTGCTTCAACCTTTAAAGTATTCTTAAAAATCAGGATTCCTTCCGCACTTCCGCAATGTTTTGTCGGATTCAAATATGCCGCCATCAACGCTACAGTTGGAGCCACGATTGCCGAATTTATTGGAAGTGATCAGGGCCTTGGTTTTTACATCCAAATCGTTACTGGAAATATGCGACCAGATCTAGCATTTGCTGGGATTTTCTTGCTGACCATTATGGGTCTCTCGCTTTTCGGTATTGTGACTTTTGTCGAGAGAGCTCTTATCCCCTGGCATATCTCTCAGAGACGTTGACATCAGTTACTCCAATTTTTGCAATGAAATCTTCAGCTCATTTTAAGCATCTTTTGATTTCCGATTTATCAGGAGTTGAGAGAGCTAAAACCATTTGGTGTGAAAATGGAGAGGTTAATTCCCACAGCGCAGGCTGGATTCCAAGCAATGCTCTGATAACATGTTTTGGGGATCTTGCTCCTTCAGAAATGCCTGAAGTGGGAGACGTTAAATTGGTAGAAATAAATGAAAACCTGGTCACTTTGAACCAACCTCCGCACGCTTCAGCAGCAAAATTCAGTATTTGCGCCATAGAAAATCTTGATCATACCCCATGGCACAGTTGTCTTCGATCTCAATTGGAAAAAGCCATTAAACGGCTTGAGGAGACATTTGGAATTCAACTTCGTGTTGGTTTAGAACAGGAATTCTATCTGATCGATTCCACAAGGAATCATCTGAATGCCTATTCCCTTCAATCCTTTTTTGAAGAAGAAGATTTTTTAGAAATCCTAGGGACAAGTCTCAATGATGCAGGACTTGGGTTAAAGTCCCTTCATGCAGAAAATGGAGTGGCACAATATGAATTGACCTTCAAACCAGATAACCCTCTCAAAGCTTGTGATCATCTTATTCTAGCGAAGAGCATATCTCGCTGGTCTGCCATTAAAATGGGGAGAAGGATCAGTTTTTCTCCACTTATCAGCAAAGAAAAAGTTGGTAGTGGACTTCATGTGCATTTCAGTCTTTGTGATAAGGATGGAACCAACATCAATGCTGGAGAAAATAAACAACTTTCCCCTAAGGCAGGATCATTTATCTCGGGAATCCTAAAACATCTGAATGCCCTCACAGCTTTTAGCTCTCCCAGTTTTATTTCAGGGTTACGCTATCAGCCGCCGCGATGGACAGCATATTTTAATAATTTTGCTGTTCAGGACAGAAAGGCAGCTGTCCGCCAGACCTATTTGGGAGAAGGTACTGAACCTTTTCATTTCGAATTCAGGACTGCTGATGCTGCTGCAAGCCCATATTTGGTACTCAGTGCTTTCATTCATGCAGGTTGCAATGGACTCGAGAAAAAATTAAACCCACCCAAATCCCTGACCACTCATCAACTTCTGAAAGAATTGCCTGAGGGGATTGGCAGGCTTCCCAAAACTCTCAAGGAAAGTCTGAATGCCCTTATTCAAGATGAAATCTTAATGAAATGTTTTCCGGAAGAATTGATACAGCAATATTTCGAAAATAAAAATCATGAGCTTACCATTGCCGAAAAGCTTGAAGGTAATGAACTGTTTGAACGCTATAGCCAAAGTTATTGAAGATGGATTATGCACAACTGAAAAAAGATCTTGAAGGACTCTACATCACCATTCCTACCCTTTTTCACGATGAAGATCTTTCTATTAATGAAGAGGGTATTCGAACTCACATCCGGTTTCTTAAGGAAAACGGGATCAATAAAGAAAACGCAGTCTTGCTGGCTGGCGGGGCGGCAGGTGATTTTTCAACCATGAGTTTTGAGGAAAGGATTCGCGTTGCGTCGATCGTAATTGATGAGGCAGGAAACATTCCGGTAGCAATGGGCGCTCAGACAACTAGCACTCAGGAACTGATACGACTTTCAAAAGAAGCCGATCGACTCGGAGCTTCCTTTATACAAGTCTCTTGCCCATTTTACTTCAACCATACAGAAGATGATTTTTATGATCATATTCAGGAGGCAAGCAAGGCTTCCGATGTAGGGATGATTATCTACAATACATTTTGGACGAGTGCTGAGGTGTCATTTGGATTGGTAGAACGTTTAACAAAAATTCCTCAAGTCATCGGATTGAAATGGGCTACAACAAGATCGGTCGCGATGGAATTTGAAGATGTCGTCTACAGCTTTGCTGGGCAATTCTGTTTTATCGATAATGACCTCCTTTTTCCTATCAGTCACATGTTAGGTGCAAGAGCTTTTGAGGTGCATCTATGTAATCACTGGCCTGAATGGGGTGTAAAGCTACTTAAAACTCTGGAGGCAGGTGATTACAAACAGGTTGAAATGGACATGGTAGAAGAAGCCAAACCTTTTTATAAGCTTTGGAAAAAAATTGAAATGGAATATACCCGAGGAGATGGGTTCCTGGATAAACTTTGTATGGAACTGGTAGGAATGCCCTCCAGCCGTTGTCGTCCTCCTACCCGTGATATACGAGAAAGATATCGTCAGGAAGCAAAACAGATGCTGATTGAAAGTGGAACTCCAAGAGTTCAAGTTTAAGGAATGTGACAGAATACAGATCAGTCTGATGAATGTTTTCGTTTGTATCACGCTTAATGCCCAAGAAAGAAAAAAACTACTTTCTTCATCTACTGACTTCGATTTTTTCGTTCATAAGGAATTTTCAGAAGATGCTCCTCCACACCCTGATTTTTTGAATTCCTCTATTTGTTTTGGGAATGTTCCTGCTCATTGGCTTGAATGCCATCCAAAACTTGAATGGATTCAACTGATATCGGTTGGATTTGGGGAATATCTGGAAATTGACCGAAATCGATTATCACCGAAGTTTAGTATGACCAATCTCAAGGGGTTTTTTGCCGAACCGGTGGCTCAGTCAATGCTCGCCGGATTGCTTTCCCTTTTTCGGGGAATAGACCAGTTTTCGGTTCTTAAAGATCAAACGAAATGGGTTGGTGATCCCATTCGGGAGCAATTGAAATCACTTAAGAATGCAAATGTTCTTCTCTATGGATACGGGTCCATCAACCAAGAATTTGAAAGACTCCTCGTACCTTTTGACTGCAGCGTCAACGTCATCAATAGTTCCAATTCGCTAAATGAACTTGATCAAACCTTATCTCATGCAGATGTTGTGGCTTCTGTCGTTCCTGATCATCCGAATACAAGGAATGTTTTCAATTTGAAAAGACTGAAACAAATGAAGTCTTCCTCAGTTTTTTTGAATTTTGGAAGAGGATCCGTTACAGATGAAGAGGCTTTATCCCAATGTTTAATGAAAGGTATGATCGGTGGAGCTGTGATTGATGTCACAAACCAGGAGCCTCTTCCTCATGATCATGCTTTCTGGAAATGTCCAAGGACGATCATAACGCAACATTCTGCAGGAGGAACTGAAGACGAAATTTCCAAAAAAATTTCATGGTTTGCAAATAATTTAAAGCACTTCATCAAGGGAGAAAACTTGATCAGCACGGTTGATTTCGAATTAGGATTTTGATGTCGAAAATAAAGAATATTAGAAGTCTTTTACTCAGTTCTCCCTATGCAGAGGAAGGTCACCCTGAGATATTGGAATGCTTTCCAAATGGAGCGAAACGTACCATCGGGATGGTGGAAATTACTTTGGAAAATGGGACGAAAGGACTTGGTGAGGGATATCTTGCTGTCTTTGCTCCCAGAGTTTTTGAATCCATCGTTGAGCTATGCACTCCATATCTGATTGATGCAGATGGTTTTGATATTAAGCAAAGGGTGCGTGATTTGTGTCGGGTCTGTGATTATTGGTCTCTTCAGGGGGCTGCAAGACATGTGATCAGTGCGGTTGAAATCGCTCTTGCAGACGCAAAAGCAAAATCATTGAACATCCCTGTTCATAAGCTTTATGGAGATGCCAAGACAGATAGAATGGAAATGTATGGAAGTGGTGGGATTTGCGATACGAAAGAACATTTCCGTGAAGAATTGAAACAGCTTTCAGAGTTAGGAATTGGACTTTATAAAATTCGTGCTGAAAAGGATGATATCATTCGAACCGCGTGGATCCTGGAAGAAGCGGCAAAACATGGAATCAGGGTGGGTGTTGATATGTGTCAGAATCTTGCTGATCCTCCTCAAAAAGTAAAAGAAGTGGTTGATTATGTTACAGGAATTCAAAATCTGACAGATCAAGAAATAATTTTTCTAGAGGAATCCATTGGACCTGCAGATCCTGAAGGGTTCAAAGCTTTGAGAAGATGCGTGTCTCCCAAAGTTTGTGGTGGTGAAATCATTACAACCCCAACTGAGATGAATGAACGAATACGTAGCCAAGTTTATGATTTTGTTCAACCCGATGCTTCTGTCATTGGAGGAATCGGTGCTGTTATGGAGGTGTTTGAACAGGCAAATCAAATGAATACGGAAGTGGTGGTTCATGCCTGGGGAGG
>OMJS01000010.1 GCA_900299365.1 Opitutales bacterium | reverse complement strand
CCTGACGGGTTCGTAAGTAGATTCGTCCACTCGCAGAAGCACTTGGAACCCTAGTTTGCCCGTCACGCTTTCCGTATGATTCGTCCAGTCTGCGGTGTACATAAAACTCATGCCATGTCCTTTGATGGTAGGATGATTTTTGGCTGATGGGTCGACGATGACTTTAGCTTCCAAAAATTCTGAATCACTATCGAAATCACATCCGCCCAGTTCACTAAGCCAAGCCCATTCGGTTTGTCGAACCAGTGCAGCATGCAGGGCAACAATTCCACCTCCTTTATTGTACCATTCTTCGATAATTTTTCTCTGTTTTTGATCGAGTATCTTGGTAAGCTGATTGGAATTGTTTAGAATAAGTACCTTATATTGGGATAAAATAGTTGATATATCTTTTGCACTCTCCGTTACATCGACCTGCATCTTTAGTTCATCAGATAAACGCGAGAGCCAACCGTTAATAGCGGCCGTTTCGGGATGTCTATACCAACCGGCTCCTCCAAAAACCAAGACTTTCCCAATACTTGTGGGACTTCGGTCATGAATTTTATGCTCGTGAGCCAGTGATGAAATTACCGAGAGTACCAGTCCTGTAATAAGCCAAAAGTTTAGTAAAATTCTTTTCATAATAAGCGTGAAAGACTCGAATGAGTCTCTAGGCTTGGGCTCTCTCAAATGCGTCTTTGCCCCAAAATTTTTTTCTCGGTCTCTTGCGATTGCCATTTTCGTTTCGCTTATTAGAGTGGTAGTCTTCTAGAATCCATTTCTTTTTTCTTTCTGTGTACTTCTTTATTGTGAACTGGCTCGACCTCATCGTTAGATTCATTGAAATGGGTTCAAATTGGACTCACACTTGGACACAGTTTCATTTTTACTCAAGAAAAATTTTCCTCAAACGCCCCCCTTTGTTTATGTCTAAGGGGTTTATGCCGGGATAGCTCAGTTGGTAGAGCAACGCATTCGTAATGCGTGGGTCGTCGGTTCGAATCCGATTCTCGGCTCTCTTTTCTTAATACCGTCTTGCGGTTCGTGGCAGAGAGGATTTATTCAAAGGAAATATGATAAAGCCAACTATTTTTTGTATACTTTTGTTTTCATTCCTATCTGGCTGTGAGGAAAATAAGGAAATGTTAGAAGGTAATGTTGGGGGAGACTCTGCTCTCAAAAGGAGGGAAAAAATAAAGGAGTTAGAAGCAGATCTTGAGGTAGCTCAATGGGAAAATATAAGGCTTAGTCTAAAGATTCGCCGGGTGAATGGATCATCCTTGGTTAGGGATAAGAAAACTAACCTTTGGCACTACGATGTGGAGAGAACTCCTTTTACGGGTCTAGCGGTTGAGGAATATCCTGATGGTTCTCCTCGGGCGGAGGCTCACTTTTTGGAGGGACAAAAGGATGGGATGGAAAGGTTTTGGTATTCCAATGGTCGATTAAAGGAAGAAGGGCAGTGGTTTAACAACCGCCCAAATGGTCTAATGCGTACTTGGGATGAGGGCGGGACCCTAACCAAGGCAGTGAGGTATAAAAACGGCGACTTAATCGAGGTTTTGCGCCAGTAAAATTTTACCTATCTGGTAAATTTCAGACCGCGGGGAAGGGGTACCTCTCCCAGCCATTCAGGTCTTTCACAAAAAACCTCTCCTCTCGGAGTGCTGAGAACATCTTTGACAATAATTTGATACGCTCTTTCAGGCTGCCCATATGAGAAAGTAAGCAAAATATCAGTCCGTTGGTTGGGCTTGTTAATATCGTCATGGTCATTGATCAAAATCAGACCACCGGCATTTTTTTCATCCGGGCAAAAATAATACAGACGGTCTGGGAATGGAGTGTCAAAGCGAAGAACAGCATCTTGCTGACCTGAACCGTTACCCAGAATGTTTTCTTTATATAATTTATCGGAGTCTTCCGGAGCATATCCGATCATGAATGCTTTACCATGAGTGGATTTATCAAGCTTGATACGATAATTCAGTTTGCGATCAAAAAAGAGCGTATTGGGGTCGGTATTATTCTGATCAATCATTCGGTCCCGTTTTACTTCAAATCGATCATTTATCCAATGGGCATCAAGAACTACTTCGATACCAATCAACCGGGTTGTATCCCATTGAATACCAAAACCCTTGGCCTCACGAAGGATTGGATCAAAGGCATCCCGCTGAACCATTTTGGGCGAATGGTGGGCGATATGTCTCCATTGGTCCCTCCAAGTGTAAGCAAAGGCAACTTTCCATTTTTCCTGAGCAGTTTTGGCACTTGAGGGATAATCTAATGTGTAAAATTGATTTAGGTTTTGACGAAGTTCAAGATTTTCGATTCCGAATAAAAAGTCTCTGAACTGATCCTCTTCCAGCGAAAATATTGAGCGAAGGTAAAAGTCGCTAAATTTATTTAGCCTGAAGGAGTCAAAAATTTTTCTTCCCAATGCTTCCTTTGGGTGAATCTGAGCATCCGCAATGGAGAAAATATTCACCAATACAAAAACTGTTAGCGGATATAATAGAAAACGGATCATTAATGATGAAAAGTACTCAAAATATGGCAGTCTACAAGCAATTAAGAATCATACCGATTTAGTCACCCGGCAAGAGTATCACAGGTAATACGAAATTTTCTTCGACCACGGAATTAGAATCGGTAAAAGTTGATCATCGTGAAGTTTAGTAATATTCAACCCCAACAATAGTATAACGCTTGCATGTAGGGCACAGAGTTAAGAAAACAACAAAATGGCATTTAAAAAACTTTTCTCTTTACAGCCCTTGCTTTTCTTTTTGGTCGTAAGTTTTGGCTTTGGTCAGGCATCACCCCAGTCCAGTCTCAACAAGGTACTGAAAATATCCCGGGTAATTGATGTGTCTTCCGATATAGAACCGACGATGGATGCTATCCGCTTCGGTGTTGATCGTTTATTGGACGGAAAATTGCCCAAAGATGGTTGGCGTTCGCAATGGACTGCCTGGTACCAATTAGACCCTGTGATTACTTTTGATCTGGGAGAGAAAAAACGGATCGGAGCAATCCGGGTATATTTTCAGGCATTTGCGAGAGAGGATGAATTAAAAAGTATTAAAGTAGGAGTAAGTATGGATGGTAAGGATTTTCATCCATTCAATGAATATGGAGAGATTGTAACTATGCAGGAAAAAGGGACCTGGGTGGAAATGAATTTACAGGCAGTAAAGGCGAGGTATTTCCAATTGAGGCCGCATTTCCAAGGTTGGGGACACCAGTGGGGAGAGGTGGAATTCTGGGAACTTTCTGAATAAAATCCCTTTGGCCTTAAATCAAATCTCCCTTCTTGGAACCGCCGGCTTTCCCGTTTGGTCACTTCTGGTGGCTGTACTTGCCTTGTTAAGCCCGAATTTATTTCTATGGTACGGATCTGAGGCAATAACATGGGGGCTGAGT
>OMJS01000009.1 GCA_900299365.1 Opitutales bacterium | reverse complement strand
TCGATATGTTGCAAGATGCATACCGATTATGCACCCCTTAAAATCCTGCATTTTATGGGGTTTTCCTTAAAGTTTGATTCTTTGGGAGTGACGATTCTTTCGTCAGAGGCACACCTTTTGTGCCATTTTGTCACACCCATTCATTGGCGCGAAAGAAAAATTAATCCGTGACAACAAGGGGGTGCTTGATTCACTATCTTTACCTTAACCCCTATTAGGAAAGGCCAACATAAGCATGAAAATACTTTGCATATTATATGACGACCCGAAAACGGGAATGCCCAGCACGTACCCACTAAATGACCTACCCAATTTGGATAAATACCCTGATGGGATGACCCTGCCTTCACCCTTGGCCATTGATTTTAATCCAGGAGAATTGCTCGGGTGTGTGTCTGGTGAACTCGGACTGCGTAAATTTCTTGAAGATGCCGGACATACCTTTGTGGTGACTTCGGACAAAGATGGCAAGGATTGTCAGGCAGATAAAGAACTGGTCGATGCAGATGTGGTTATTTCACAGCCCTTTTTTCCTTACTATCTGACCCGGGAACGGATTGAATCCGCACCTAATTTGAAGATGGCGATCACCGCGGGCATCGGTTCCGACCATGTCGACTTACAAGCAGCCATGGATCACAAGGTTGATGTAGTAGAGGTTACTTACTGCAATTCCCGATCCGTTGCTGAACATGTGGTCATGATGATTCTCTCCCTAGTTCGCGACTACCACAACCAACACCGTATCGTTAATGAGGGAGGCTGGAATATTGCAGATGCGGTGCAACGTTCTTACGATGTCGAGGGCATGCATATTGGCACGGTGGCAGCAGGGAGGATTGGGCTCGACGTTCTTCGTAAAATGAAGCCCTTTGATGTGCATTTGCATTATTTCGACCGCCATCGTCTCCCTGAGGATGTGGAAAAGGAGCTAAACCTGACCCACCATGCAAGTGTGGAGTCTTTGGTATCGGTATGCCATGTCGTTACGATTAATTGCCCACTCCATCCAGAAACCGAACATTTATTCGATGATGAAATGATTGGAAAAATGCGTAAGGGTGCTTACATCGTAAACACCGCACGCGGGAAAATTTGTGACCGTGAAGCTATTGCCCGTGCCCTCGAGTCTGGCCAGCTTAGTGGTTATGCTGGTGATGTCTGGTTCCCCCAACCCGCTCCCAATGACCATGTTTGGCGTACTATGCCCCACCATGGAATGACTCCGCACACGTCCGGCACATCCTTATCCGCCCAGGCGAGGTATGCCGCTGGCGTACGAGAAATCCTCGAATGTTTTTTTAATGGCTCACCCATACGTGACCCCTACCTGATTGTACAAAACGGACAACTTGCCGGAATGGGAGCCCACTCCTATTCCAAAGGTTCTTCCACCTCAGGTTCTGAAGAAGCAGCAAATTACCAGAAATAGATACTGAAATCTGGCTCCCGTTTGATTAGATGAATCTTGGCGAGCGAATCGTATTCATTGATCAGAAATTAGGTCAGCTATACCCCGACCCGCCCATTCCTCTCGATCACCGCGACCCCTACACCCTGCTCATTGCGGTTTTATTATCTGCCCAGTGTACCGATGAGCGGGTAAACAAGGTAACTCCTGCTCTTTTTGACCTAGCAGATCAACCTGACAAAATGATCAGGCACTCTGTCGAACAAATCAATTCCATCGTCCGCCCATGTGGGCTAGCACCCAAAAAAGCTCAAGCCATTCGGGATCTCTCGCTCCTCCTTCTTGATAAGCACAAGGGGCAGGTTCCTAAAACCTTCGAGGACTTGGAAGAATTGCCCGGGGTTGGACACAAGACTGCATCGGTGGTGATGGCCCAAGCTTTTAACCATCCAGCCTTTCCTGTAGACACTCATATTCACCGGTTGGCACAAAGGTGGAAATTGACCTCGGGCAAAAGCGTTACCCAAACGGAAAAGGATCTAAAGCGACATTTTCCTCAGGAAAGATGGAATGATCTACATCTACAAATCATTTACTATGGTCGGGAACACTGTTCTGCCCGTAATTGTCACGGGCTGGAATGTATGATCTGTCAAAGATGTTTTCCCAACCGCAAAAAGAAAGTAGTCCTAAAAAAGTCCTAACCCGCGTTGACAAACATCCGCGGTCGGGAATCCTTAAGTTTTTGGATTGCATCTGCGGAAAGGCCCGTCTGGTAAAGAAACACCTGCTGCAAACTACCCATGCCCGATAAAATATCGACTGCGGAATCATCTAATTTTAAACGGATCAAATTGATTAGTTCCAGACTGGGAATAGTGGAAATGTTTTTTAATCCATCGACTGTGATTTTTTCAGAACCTTCTAGGATGAGTTTTTTAAGGTTGGGAAACTTTTGTAAAACGGCTAAACCCTGATCCGTCACCTGCGAGTTGGTAAGATCGAGAATAACCAAGTGTTGGGCAATATACTGTAAAATTTTCAGGTCATCATCATTCATCGCCAATTTTGGATCGACCGGAGATATAACCTGTAAGCCATCCTTGCCCTCTATGGGCATAAGAGTAATTCCGGATGATCTTAAGTGGTGCCATTGCTCGGGAGCTAGCTTTACATCCTCCATCGTGCCAGGAGGTTCTTGGGCAATTTCCACTGAATCTGCTTCACGTCCAGGGAACCATAACTCAATTGGAATTCCAAATTTTCGGACAATCGGGCCCACTTGTTCAGGAGCGATCAGGTAAGCACCAAGTGTCGAACCTGCTACAATCAGTGCTGTTCCGACAAAGACGGCAAAGGTGGCAATAATCTTAGAAAACAAGCTCTTTTCTTTGACTTTAATCCTCGTCTGCTTGGCGTTCATGCCACTTATCTTGACCGATTTTTTACCTGCCTTTTTTTGCTTCACCCGATTCTCAGAGGCTTGTGGTTCAGCTTGCACTAGATCGGCACTTGCCCCCATGGCTTGCCTAGTTGCAGCTTCTTTCATTGAATTTAGCACATCAGGCAGGAACTTCCATTCGGTTTGTCCTTCTAGCATGGCATAGTCCGTAGAGAGTAATTGTCCGGCCTGTAAAAATTGATTTGCCTGGTCAAAGGTATAAGGACCAAAGGTTTGGCCATGCCGCGAGGTATATAACATGGATGCTTTTTCAGCTGCTCCAAGGTTTACTTTGGTTTTACGGCCCAATAATTGATCGAGGGTGGTTGTAACCTTAGAAAAATATCTTTCTGCAGGCATTTTGTACTTAATAATTGCCTGCAAGTCCCCCATCCGTAGGCGTAACCCAGGGGGTAATTCGGTCTCTTCCAAGTGGATTGCAAGAAAGGGCTTTTTCTCATTCAACGCCAAATTAATCTCGTTTCGACAATTGATTGAATCGGTTGCCCGAGGAGAAACGAAACAAAGAAAGACACTACACCCAAGTACGGCATTGGCAATTTCTTCAGGCCATTCATTACTCGCAGCCACTCCCTCATCATACCAAATGTTGAACCCGGCATCCCTGAGTTGGATGATTTCCGGATAAACAAGGTGGGCATCCTGATGAGAATAGCTAACAAATAAATAGGGATCTTCTCCCTCATAAGCTTCAAAAGGCGGAACATCAACAGATCGATCACCCTGCCCACCTTGTGGCAATATAATCCCTGGAACATCCGCAAGGGTAACCCAAGTTGCACATCCCTCAAACCACGCCTGATCGGTTATGTTTAACTGGCCTGATTGTATCCAGTTCTGCAAGTCGCTGACTTGATAAGGACCGACTTGTTGACCATTTTGATAGAGAAAAACTTGAGTCATTGATTCTCTTAGGGTTTTTCCTGGATCGGTCTTTTCATCAAGTCGGATTGTGTAATTGGATAGTATCTTTTCATAACCGATCCAAGTATTTTATAAAGGAAATTGAAGTCAATCAGTCCTCAATTATATTACTATGATTGATTTACTCAGCAGGTTTCGACCGGATCCAATCCGATAAAATCTGAATCTCTTCGTCCGTTAATTTAGCATCCTTACCGTAGCAAGGCATGCGGTCATTTTCGTCACCATAAAAACGTTCCTCTTCCGGATTTTTGATAAAAGCAACAGTCCATTCGTCAGAACCATATCCGGTGAGGTCTGGGGCATATCCTTCCTCTTCAGAATCTATATCGTGACAATCTATACAAGCCAGTCCGTCCTGAAAATCTAGGTCATCATTATAAAAGAGCGATAATAATTCTTCCCGCTCATCCTCATCTAAAGGTTCCTGATAGGGCAATTCAGCCATATCAGATAATAAACGGGCAATCTTGGGCAGCAAAGCAATCTCTTCCGGCGTATATTTTGCCAAGACCTTACGAGCCATGGTAGCATCCTTGAATGCAGTACCGCCAAAATACTCTTCTGAAATGTAGTGTTCATGAGTGAGCAATTTGCTAATCCATTCCACACTGGCAAATCCAGCCAGTTCAGGGGCTGACTGCACATCATCTACAGGAAACCCCCTACCGTCATGACCATTGTATCGGTGACAACTTGCACAATGAGCGGCAAATAAATTACGGCCTCGATTATCTGGGTCTTGACGTAACAGAGTAACGGCCCCAGCGGGAGGGATCCCTTGATCTTCGATGATGGAAAGGACACGGTCTGCCTGCCAGTCAGCCTCATCTAAAGCTGCAGAATGGCGGAGATTGACCCGATCCTCAGCAAATGCCAATAGAGTTAGGGCCACTGAGCCAGCAATCAATGTCCACCAAAAGCCAATATTTAATTGATGGCCTGGACGACTACTTCCGATGAAGGGCTGCAAAAATATCCAAAGTACTAAAAATACTGGAATAATTACTGCACCCCAAAATGCAGGAACATATTTAAGAAGCTGAAAAAGAAAGAGGAAATACCATTCAGGGCGGGCAGGAAATTCATTGGCTGGATCAGCCGGTGGACCTAGAGGAGCTCCATGAAAATAAATAGTCAAGCCGACCACTGCAAGAAGCACTGCTAAACAGGCAATCGCATCTTTGAGAATTTGATCAGGCCAGAAATAAGAATCTTTTTTGGGCCGCGGTTCTTTTACATGTATTCCGTGTTTGCGGAACAGATAGATATGAACCACAACCAAACCGATGAGCATCGCAGGCAAAACCCCGGCATGCAAGGCAAAGAAACGGGTCAATGTATGATGTCCATACTCGACACCACCGACGACAATTTTTTGCAAGGCTGGACCGATCAAGGGTACTTCAGCCATAAGATTCGTCGCAACTGCAGTCGCCCAGTATCCTTTTTGATCCCAAGGCAATAAATATCCAGTCAGAGAAAGGGCAAGAGTTACTCCCATCATCAAAGCACCAAACCAAAAATTTAATTCCCTTGGAGCCCGGTATGCACCATCAATCACAACCTGCATAAGATGAAGGACCAACAACACAATCATCGCTTGTGCCATATAATGGTGAACCCCGCGCAGGAACCAGCCACCCCATACCTGGTACTGGAGGAAATAAACACTCTCCCATGCGGTCTGTGCACTGGGACTGTAAAACATCCACAGAAGAGTGCCCGTGACTACTTGGGTAAAAAAAGCAAAAGTGAGGCAACTGCCCCAGACATATCTCCAACGGGCTCCTCCGGGAACTTTCTCATACAATACTTCGTGCAATAAGTTTCGGTAACCCGATCGATCATCGAGCCAGTCAAAAATAAACTTCATGAAAGTGGAGTTTTTTCCGCGATATTAGGCCTGAAATGCTGGAAACGAATCCATACATAACCATCTTCCACCTTTGTCTCCATGGTGTCCATCGGTCTGGGGCTAGGGCTATTTGCTGTTGTGATAGAACCATCCAATGCGAAGGAACTATTGTGACAAGGGCAGAAATAATCGTTGCTTTGTTTACGATAATCTATGGCACAACCAAGGTG
>OMJS01000008.1:0-10000 GCA_900299365.1 Opitutales bacterium | reverse complement strand
TCTCAAAACGAGTAATTTCCTTGCCGTATAAGTCGTTGATCCCCATAGTGTGGGGATGGACAAGGTATTGAATCATTCCGTTTCATCTGGCTCGGTTGTGCCGAATGGGGATGTTGAAGATGTGTTGTCTTTGGTACAACGAGCGAAAAACGGGGATCTTAATGCTTTCGATTCATTAATTATCCGTTACCGCCAGCGTCTGTATTCGGTCATTTATAATATGACGATGAATGCCGAAGATGCGGCAGACCTAACCCAAGAGGCCTTTGTAAAAGCCTTCCGGTCACTAGCAAAGTTCCGTGAAAAATCTTCCTTTTATACTTGGTTGTACCGGATCGGGGTAAACCTCACCCTTACATACTTGAAAAAGCGGAAAATTCGACAATTTTTTAGTTTTGATCATGCGAGTGAAGATGGTGGTATATCCAAGGATTTGGATGCTGTTTCTTCCACTTCTTGTACATCCATCAAAAAGGCACTAAACAACGAATTGCATGAAAAATTGAACGAAGCACTATCTAAGTTGTCAGATAAACATAGAACAATTGTGGTATTATTTGAAATAGATGGTCTTGGTCATAAAGAAATTGCCCATATTATGAATTGCACGGAAGGCACAGTTCGCTCTCGTCTCTTCTACGCCAAACAACAATTACAATCTTACCTTTCTGAATATCTCGACTAATTTTTATTGTAATGAAAGACAAACCTACCCTCGACGAACTTTTCCAGTCAAAAAAATTAGACCTTCCAAATGAAGACTTTTGGCAAGGCTTTCAGGACCGTGTAAAGGGACAAGCCATTGCATCCTTTAGTCGTCGGTCAGAGTCAGCCAAAATTCGCAAAGCAGCGATTTACAGCATTGCTCCTGTGTTAATTCTTTCTTTAATTGGGTTGAATTTGTTCAATTCTGAAATCCCCCCCATGGAAGCTTCGTCTTCTGCAATTGTTGACTCTGCTTCCCAAACATCCTCGCTCAGTGAACTTGTCTCCATCATGGATGACAATACGGATGTCGAATTTTTTGGTGCCGTGCAATTGGCAAGTTTGCAAACATCGGATTCATTTACAAATGCTCGTATCAAATTGGCTGGTAACGGGTCCAGTTTTACTCACCGTTCTTTGCAAATCCCCCCATCCTCCCAGCCTGTTTCCCAGTTCACTTTTTAACTGAATGTATCGGTTTTTACTTCCTTGCTTATGCTTGTTTACCCTTGGGTTTTTCGCTCATGCCAATCCAGCTAATTTAGCCCCATCTCTTTCCCTGCAGGAGAGAATCAGGGACATATTTCAAAATTCCAAGGACTCAGTGGTCCGTGTAAAGGCTACCCGTAAGGATACCACAGAAAATAAAACAAATCGCGTACTCAAGATGGGTAGCGGTTTTTTTGTCAGTAAGGATGGACATATATTGACCACTGGTCTGCTGCGAAATGCCGATCAAATCTGGGTAGAACATGACCAAGCATTTTATCTAGCCCAGTTGATCGGGCATGACTACCTCTGCAATGTTTCTATGCTAAAAGTATTAGATACAGATAAGGAATTTCCTTTTTTATCAGTATCTGACCGTTCAGAGGACATTTCGCCTGGGTCTGTTCTAGTCGGTTTGACATGTGCTTTAGAATTTAAAGTCGGGCCTACTTTTGGGCTTTTTCAAAGTGAAGAAATTTCTTTCGGAACCAGCTTGTTTCCGACCAAAATGATTCGTTCGAGCGTGCCTTTGGGACCGGGAGAAATTGGTGCACCACTTTTTGATCTTAATGGCAGATTTGTTGGCATTGCTCATGCCGCACTTACTGACTTGGGTTCATCTTTCATCCTTCCTGCTGATGCCTGCTTGCGGATTAGAGATGGTTTATTACTGTCGGGCAATGTGGATTACGGTTGGTTTGGGGTTACAGTTTCGAGAAAACTTAACAAATCCAACTCTTTTGACATTGTGGTAGAGGGTACGGTGGATGGATCACCGGCTTCCAAATCGTCTTTAAAAAAAGGTGATCAGATACAAAAGATTGGATCAGTCAAAGTTTATGACCGTGGAGACCTTGCTCATGCCGCCTTTTTCGCCAAGCCTGGCACGGTCATTACTTTCTTGGTGAAGCGTGACGAAAAAATGCTCACCATACCAATCAAAGTAGAACAGAGATCCGTTATGTTAAGGGAAGAAGAATCACAAATTGCCGAAGTTGATGGTGCTGTTCCTGGGGATGACTCCTTAAAGTCAGAATAGTTTTCTTTCTAGTCTTCTGTTTTACTCTTTAATTGTAGGTTTTCTCGACTTTATCAGTCTCATTATATAGGCGGTAAAAGATGGCTAATTCAGATATGTATTCCATGTTTCCCTGCGACCCATACCGTAATGTAAGTTGGAGGAAACTCCAAGAACTGGATGGTTGTATCGAGGAATCATCCTTTGGGGAAGAGACTGTTATAAAAGTGGACCCGCTTGCATTGGAACGACTTGCGCTTGAAGCATTTCATGATATTGCCCATTTCCTGCGTCCTGGACACCTCGAACAACTACGAAATATCTTAGATGACGATGAAGCTTCAGCGAATGATCGTTTTGTTGCCCTGGATTTGTTGCGAAATTCGCAGATTGCCGCCGAGGGCATTCTCCCCATGTGCCAAGATACCGGAACTGCAATTATTATGGCAAAAAAGGGCAGGGGTATATGGACAGCGGGGAATGATGAAGCTGCACTTTCTAAAGGAATCGAAAAAACCTATGCCACCGATAATTTGCGCTTTTCTCAACTCGCTCCCTTGGCCATGTTCGAGGAAAAAAATACCCGTTCAAACCTACCCGCCCAAATAGACCTCTATCATACGGAGGGCAATGAGTATAAGTTTTTATTCGTTGCAAAGGGTGGTGGTTCGGCAAATAAAACCTTTTTGCATCAGGGCACTCCATCTCTGTTAAAGGAAGAATTATTACTGGAGTATCTGGATGAAAGAATTGCATCTCTGGGAACCGCCGCATGTCCTCCTTATCATCTCGCTGTGGTGATTGGTGGAACATCCGCAGAGGCGAATTTAAAAACAGTCAAGCTTGCTAGTGCTCGATATCTGGATGATTTACCGGTTAAGGGAGACCAAAGCGGACATGCAATCCGATGCCCGGAGATCGAAGAAAAGATTATCAAGATGACTCAAAAGCGTGGTATTGGTGCTCAGTTTGGCGGGAAATATTTTTGCCTGGATGTTCGGGTCATCCGGTTACCCAGGCATGGGGCTAGCTTACCGATTGGGATCGGGGTGAGTTGTTCGGCCGACCGGCAGGCCTTGGGTAAAATTACCAAGGAAGGAGTCTTTCTTGAGCAATTGGAAAGAAATCCTAGCCAATTTCTTCCCGCATATGATGAGCAAAACGATGACGATGAGCAAGCGGTGGAAATCGATTTAAACCTCGGGATGGAAAAAGTTTTGGAGGAATTATCCAAGCATCCGGTCCGTACCCGTTTGTCCCTCAATGGGCCCTTAATAGTTGCACGAGACTTGGCCCATAGCAGATTGCGCGAACGATTGAATGCCGGGCAGGGATTACCGGATTATTTTAAACAGTACCCGGTATATTATGCAGGCCCTGCGAAGACTCCAGAAGGGTATGCATCCGGTTCATTCGGACCGACTACTGCCGGGCGGATGGATGCATTCGTGAATAAATTTCAGGAAGCAGGGGGATCCATGGTCATGCTGGCAAAAGGAAACCGATCGAAGATGGTGGTGCAGGCATGTAAGAAACATGGGGGTTTTTACTTGGGCAGTATTGGTGGATCTGCGGCCCGCCTCGCTCAGAATTGTATTAAGAAAGTTGAACTGCTTGAATATGAAGATCTGGGCATGGAAGCGATTCGTAAGATCGAGGTAGAGAATTTTCCTGCCTTTATCATTACTGATAATAAAGGAAATGATTTCTTTCTGGGAGACGGGGCTGCTTAGTCCTGATCAGCAAAGTAATGGAGGGCATGGCGGTAACCCTGAGGGCCCATGCCCGCAATAACTCCCTGAACGATTCCAGAAATCAGTGATTTATGCCTGAAGTCCTCGCGGGCATGAATATTGGACAGGTGCACCTCAATTGTGGGTAATTCCGAGGCAATGACCGCATCCCGCAGAGCCACGCTGGTATGAGTGAACCCTCCCGGATTGATAATCAGTCCAGAAAATCCGGCATCCGACCATTCGTGAATTTTATCAATTAATGCACCTTCATGATTCGATTGATATGCGAGTACTTCACATCCCAGCTGTTTGCCTAAAGTTCCAGTTTCCTCAACGATTTGCTCGAGTGTTTTAGAACCGTAAATATCTGGCTCTCTTTTACCCAGTCGATCGAGGTTAGGTCCATTTAGTAGGCCGATTTTCTTCATAGTCAGTTAATAAATCATATGGATGGTGACCGCAATCTCGTATCTTTTCCTAGAGCGGGCAGTTTGTCTCCACAAACTCGTAGGGTAAGTCAAACTTTTGGGAAATTTCTTTTGCCAATGCATCTACTCCAAAGCACTCGGTGGCGTAGTGCCCACAAGAGTAGAGATTGAGTTCCAACTCCTGTGCAAGGTTGAAATGATGTTGTTTGAGCTCCCCAGTGATTAATGTATCTGCTCCGCAACCTAAAATTTTGTCCACCGCGCTTTGCCCGGACCCGGTAAGAATGGCTATTTTTTCGGGCATTCCCATACCATACTCCATGGCGTGAAACCCAGCGGGGAATAAGTCATACAATCGTTCAACCAATTCTTGCCGGTCATAGGAACTAGTAGTCAATAGTCCAATGTCAAGACCCTGAAAGGGAAGAAATGTGCCACAAGGCTCAAGCCCTAATTTCCCTGCGAGGATGGCATTGTTACCAATTTCGTGATGCCTGTCCAAAGGCAGATGAGAACTATAAATAGCTAAGTTTCCATCGATACAAAGTTTTAGCTTTTCGTAATTTGAACCGGTTAAGGGTACAGGAGGAGTCCAAAACAATCCATGATGGCAGATTAGCAGATCGATTTTTTTTTCTACTGCGAGACGAAAAGGCACAAGCCCTGCATCCACACTTGCACCAATTTTGGTAATCTCTCCATTGTTCTCCAGCTGCAATCCATTTTGTGCACCATCAAAATCGGGGACTTCGTTTGAGCAAACCCTGTGGTCACAAAATTTAATGACTTCCTGTAAATCGACCATGTCTCAAAGATTAGAGAGGGAATTTTACCGAGCGAGAAAAAAGTTTTTCGTTGCACTGGATTCTGGAACCTATACTTTAGATCTTTTGTAGCAGGGTGGAGCAGTCTGGTAGCTCGTCAGGCTCATAACCTGAAGGTCGCAGGTTCAAATCCTGCCCCTGCTCCCAAAATTAACCATCAACCTAAATTCAAAAAGAAAATTATTTCTCCCGTCCAATCGTTCAGGGCGGGCTTTGAACCTACTATTATTATGAACGTTTCTGTAAAAGATCTTCTGGACGCCGGCGTCCATTTTGGCCATCAAGTTCGTCGCTGGAATCCTAAATCCAAGCCGTTTGTTTACGACAACAGACATGGTATTTCGATAATCAATTTAGAAAAGACCTATGACTTGTTGGAAAACGCGGCCCAGGCAATTGAAGAAATTGTCGCATCCGGTAAGCAAGTTTTACTCGTCGGTACCAAAAGGCAGGCAATTGAGCCTATTCGGGAATTAGCTGCTGCCACAAGTATGCCCTTTTGTGTAAACCGTTGGATGGGGGGGACTCTTACCAATTACGAAACCGTTTCCAACAGTATTGCCAAGTACAAGAAATACCTGCGCATGGAGGAAGACGGAAGCTTGGACAAGATGCACGGCAAGGAGAGTGCAGCGATTAAGCGCCAAATGACCCGCATGAACCGGGATTTTGAGGGCTTATTGAACTTACAGGGACTACCAGGTGCCTTGTTCGTGATTGACTCTTTTAACGAAGAAATTGCAGTTGCAGAAGCGAACCGTTTAAAAATTCCTGTAATTGCTTTAGTGGATAGTAATTCGGATCCTTCTGTACTCTCTCACCCCATTCCTGGAAATGATGACTCTACCAAATCTATCCGTATTATTGTCGATGTAATATTGGATGCAATCCAATCGGGTTCATCTAAAAGGGTCCAAACACCCACTAAACGCAAAGATATTACTCCCGTAGCGCAAGAGCCCGACTTTTTGGAAAATGAGGATGAGCCAGAAGTTACTCTGCCAGAAGGTTACGAAGAGAGCGATTTTGATGATCGTAAAAAGGCCGAGCAAACAGATGAGGCTAAGGATGCTGAACCTGTTGCTCAAGCAGAGCCAATAGAAGAAAGTCCATCGGACGAAAATGAGGAAGATAGTGAATCAAGCGAATCTCCAGAAGAAAACCCAGCCACAGAAGAAGCAAAAAGTTAATTCACCCCTATTATCATTTAACCAACTTCAAATAATTCAAGATGACTATTACCAAAGATAGTGTTATGGCTTTGCGCGAAAAGACCGGTGCAGGCCTTATTGATTGTAAGCGTGCCCTAGCGGAGAGTAATGGGGATATGGACGAAGCGGTTTCCATTCTTCGTAAAAAAGGAGTAGCTACTGCTGCCAAAAAATCGGGTCGTAGTGCTAGTGAGGGAATTATTGCTCAATCCATTTCTGCAGACCGTTCCCAGGGAATTTTAGTGGAAGTGAATTGCGAGACAGATTTCGTTGCCAAAAACGATGACTTTGTGGCTTTTTCGAATGAGATTGCGGGAGAATTGCTTAGTAATCCATCCATTGATCTCGAGGAAAAAAGAACTGAGCAGGTAGCAAAGATTGGAGAAAATATACAGATCTCCCGCTCGGAAACTTTATCCCCTACAGCTAGTGGACTTGTGGAATCCTATGTGCATACCGGTGCCAAGGTTGCTGTTTTGTTATCCATTGGATCAGAATCTGCAGATGTCTCGGTAAATGATGATGTGGTCACTATGGCAAAAGATATTTGTATGCATATTGCTGCCACTTCCCCAGTTTGTGTGACCCGGGAAGATGTTCCTTCTGAATTGGTGCAAAAAGAGAAGGAAATTGCCCTTGCCCAAGCAGAAGGAAAGCCTCCTCAGGCAATCGAAAAAATTGTTACCGGAAAGCTCGAAAAGTATTATTCTGGAGTCTGTTTGCTCGAACAACCTTTTGTTAAAAATCCCGACCAGTCCATACAACAGTATGTGGACGAGGTTGCCAAATTAGCAGGTACCCCTCTTAAGGTGGAAAAGTTTCTCCGTTTTCAGGTAGGGGAGAAAGCCTAGTTTTCGCACAGGCTTATCCATCGGGATCGGAAAATTCGGTTCCTGTAAATATCAAGAATTGAGTAGCCAAGTACTCACGCTTGCCAACGAATAGATCAGAAGCAGGAGGACACCGTGTTTCTTGGTCAAACTTTTACCCTTTAGCCAGTAAACCAGGACGAGTGTGGTAAGAATGAGAAAGAAGTAATCAATCCAGGGACTTGGTGTGCTGCTACTGACGGGACCTAATAACCCGGCCAGTCCACCAATCAGGGAAATATTAAATAGGTTGGAACCTATGATATTGCCCAAGAGCATAGCTGTCTCCCTTTTTTTGACCAAGCTTATGGAAGCAGCAAGTTCTGGCAGGCTGGTCCCGATTGCTAAGACTGTGAATCCAATTAGTTCCTCGGGAACTCCGGCAAGTTGGGCGATGTTTTTCGAACCATATACTAATGAATCTGCCCCTATCCACAGAGCAGTGGTTGATACCATAAGCATGATGAAGGAAAAAATAAGAGCAGATGATTCTTTCTTAGGTTCACCCCCTTGCACCAATGAACTTTCCATTTTTTTATTTATCAGTGCATGTCGGGTAAGAACAATCAGGTATGAGGCAATAAATGCCAGAAAACCAAATCCCGCTAATAAACCAATTTCTTGGTTATTTGAAAGAGTAAGGACTAGGCAAAATCCAACCGTTACCAAAATAAGGCAGGTTCTTTGGGAAAGTGATACGGCATCCCTTGTAGATATATCTCCGATGAGAAGAGCGATTCCCAGAATAAGACCAATGTTTGCGATGTTTGATCCGATAATATTACCAAGAATCAAACCGGGTGCTTTGCTCTGAAGAGCAGATATAGAAGTAAATAATTCGGGAGCGGAGGTGGCGATGGATACTATGGTTAATCCGACAACCACTGGGGGAACTCCTAATTTGTAGGCGATGTTTGTACTATGATCACATAACCAATCTCCTCCTTTGATGAGCAAAGAAAAACCTACCAAAATACAGGCAGATAGAAAGACTAGGTAAACAATACAAGATTGTTCAAGCCATGGAGAAATCAAATTATCCAGCAATTCGTACATTAAAGAAATGTTGGCATAGGGTGGATGTTGCAAATTGAAAGGCAAGTAGATTCGCCATTACAATGGGCATCCGCCCTTGACTTGACCGATTATTGCTACATCTTTTTTCCCCTTGCACGCGACATTGAAGAAATGAAATCACCTGAAAAACTAAAGGACACCCTAAACCTTCCAAAAACAGACTTCCCCATGCGTGCAAATGCAGTGGAAAGAGAGCCCGCCCGGATGAAGCATTGGGAAGAAAATGGAGTCTACTCGATGATGCAAGAGAGGAACAAAGTAGGTCCTTCTTTTGTCTTGCATGACGGTCCCCCGTTTACCAATGGTGATGTTCATGTGGGGACTGCACTAAATAAAATTCTCAAAGATTCTATACTACGCTTTAAAAATTCCCGCGGCTTTCGAACACCTTATATTCCTGGATGGGATTGTCACGGGCTTCCTATCGAGCACAAAGTGACAAAAAAATTACGGTCATCCAAGACTGATTTTGACGCCGTCAAGCTCCGTCAAGAGTGTGAAGAATTTTCCAAATCTTATATTGAAACCCAGCGTGCTCAGTTCAAAAGATTGGGAGTATTGGCCGACTGGGAGCAGGAATATCGTACCATGAACCCCTCGTATGAGGCTGAAATTCTTCGGACATTTTCAGACTTCGTGGAACAGGGTTTGGTATACCGTAGTAAAAAGCCGGTTTATTGGTCAATCCCATGTCAAACTGCACTGGCGGAGGCGGAGATTGAGTACCAGGATCATGTCAGTCCATCTATATATGTCCGTTTTTTATTGGAAGGTAAGCAGAGCAATACCTACATGGTAATTTGGACAACCACTCCCTGGACATTGCCTGCCAACTTGGCGGTTGCAGTACATCCCCGCGAAACTTACTGCAAAGTAGATGCCGGGGATGCGAGCTATTGGATTGCCCATCCTCGAGTGGAAGAATTTGCCAAAGAGTGCGGTCTCGAAGATTTTTCTATTACAGATACATGTCTGGGTGAAGTGCTAGCGGGGCAGGTAGCCCGTCATCCATTTATTGACCGAACCAGTAAGGTGGTATCGGCAGAATATGTGACCATGGATACCGGAACTGGTTGTGTCCACATTGCACCGGGGCATGGATTAGACGATTATTTGACTGGATTGGAACATGGATTGGAGATCTATTGTCCGCTGGATGATGGGGGGAAATACTTAGATGACGGTCAGATTCCCCAAGACTTAGTGGGAGTGTCGGTGCTTGAAAAAGCCGAAGGATCGAAGGCGAATCATGCAGTGCTCGATATTCTGAAAAAGGGTGGGGCATTGCTTGCCCAGAAAAAACACCATCATCAATACCCTCACTGTTGGCGCAGTAAATCACCGGTCATTTTCCGAGCAATGGACCAATGGTTTGTTTCTTTGGATAAGGATGGTTTAAGGCAAGGTTGTATTGATGGATTGGAGAATGTTTCATTCACTCCAGAATGGGGAAGGAACCGAATTCATGGCTTTTTAGAAGCCCGTCCGGATTGGTGTATATCGAGGCAAAGATCGTGGGGGGTCCCCATTCCTGTCTTTTTTGATGAGGATGGAAATGCACTGCTTGATGCCAAACTAATACAATTTTTATCAAGTAAAATTGCCCAGCATGGCTGTAATATCTGGTTTTCTCAGTCGGTTGA
>OMJS01000007.1 GCA_900299365.1 Opitutales bacterium | reverse complement strand
CGCGTACGCCCGGACGGTTCTGGAATTGAGCTGTTTTCTTATGGCACCCGAAATATTCTGGCCGTGCCCACTAGTCCCCTGCTCGATCTGTTCGGCAGGGACAATACCAACGATGGAGGCGGCTGGAATGTGCGCTTTCATCACTTCAGCGGATTGGACGACCATGGATACCCCCGTCTTTATTTAAACTTCCCGGAGGAAATTATTGCCCCCCTTGCCGACTACGGTGGAGGTTCCGGCTGTGGTGGTATGTATCTGCACGAACCAGGCTTTCCTGATGAATGGAACCGTGCCCCCATGACCTGCGACTGGGGAACTGCCGGACTCTGGCACCACAGCGTGGAAAGAAATGGTGCGGGATTTAAGGAAACCCAAGCACCAAAACGCTTTATTGAGGTACCCCGCCCCACCGATGCAGATGTGGATGGGATGAGCCGGGTCTATCAAGCCAGCTGGAAAGGACCCTCCAGTTTTAAGTGGGCCGGGCCCGAGCATGGTTATGTGGTGCAAACCCGCCCCAAAGATTTTGAACCGGAAGAACTCCCACAATTCACCAAGCTGACCGACAAGGAACTCGTGGAAATCTTCGAGGGGGAAAGCCAGGTACGTGCCGTCGCTGCCCAACGGGTGCTACTCCGCCGCAAATATTCTGCCGAGACCACCAGCCTGCTCACGGAATTTATGGCGGATTCATCCAAGGAAACCCGATCCCGTGTGCTCGCTCTTTACACCCTTTCCCAGCGGGGTATTTCTTCTAAAAATTCCGAGCAGGTAATCGGACATCTCCGCCCCTTTGCGGAAGATGCCACCCTTGCTCCCTTCGTAATGCGTGCCCTTGGCGACATGGGGCTCGACCTTCGCACAGCTGGCAAACAAGGAGCAGCACCGGCGGATTTGTTGATCTCAGGTGCTGAAAGTGCCGATCCCCGTACTCGGCTCGAGGCCATAGTGGCTGCCACCCGTCAGGGATTGCAGGAAGTGGCACCAGCGATTGCCCAGAGCCTAGGACACTCCGATGCAACCCTTGCTCATGTGGCTTATCGCGGGCTTGCTCAACTTAGTGCCCACGAGCCAGCCCTAGCGGTTTTCCAAAATACCAATTCCAGCACCCAGCAGGTTCGAGGAGCTTCGCTTGCTTTGATGCGTATACATAAGCAAGAGGTGGTCGGTGCTATGCTTGATCATCTTAAAGTCAAAAAGAACAAGCTCTTCCGTTCTTCCTTCGAAATACTTGCCCGGCTCTATCATCAGGAAAAAGTATGGGACCGTAAACACTGGGGAGGTCGGCCGGACACCCGCGGTCCGTATTACGAAATGGTAACTTGGGAACAATCCGACCGCATCTTGAAAGCCCTTCGTGAAGCCCTCTGGAAAATGCCCAAGGATGAAGTGGGCGAGTATTTATCCGTACTAGGCAGCAACCGGATACAGGACAACGAGACGCTTAACTCGCTGATAGAATCCGCCAAGTACGACCCCACTTTAATCCCGGTTTTATCTACTCAGTTAGCTGAGCTGAAAGATCCACCTGCCAATGGACTAGATGTTTTAGCCGCGGCTCCTGATAAGGACAAAATGAGAGGGTATGATCTTGGCATCATCGTCAAATGCTTGCTCAATGGAAAAAGTTCTAAATATATCAGTGCGATCATCGACAGTATTGTGGCGATCGAATCGCAGGGCAATCGGATTGCCTTACGCCCTGCCAAAGATTTATATCTCAAGAACAATGGTCGGATAGACGCCTATCAGGCTGAGCTTTCAGGCATTGCCAAAGGGGAGCCCAAAGACAGGAAAACCTTTTGGGCATACGCCGGATTAATGGAAATTACCGGCCGGTCCAATGCCAATGCCGAGGCCAAAGCGAGTGCAAAGGATCTAATTGAAAAAGATTGGGCCGATCCTGTCCGACGGGTCGTCCTGATAAACGCGGCGGTGGATTTAAAGAACCGTAATTACGACGAACAAATCATCCAAGCCACCGCAGATAAAGACAACTCGGTGCGTGCCGCTGCAGAGCGTGCCTTGCGGCATTTTAAAATCGACCCCAATGAAGTCGATGCCACTCCAAAAGTATCTACCCTATCCATGGAAGACGCCCTTGCACAGGTGAACCAGACAAAGGGTGTTCCCGCACATGGGGAGGCAATATTTACCAAGGCTGCCTGTAATTCCTGTCATACAGTGAGCGAGGATGAGCCCCAGAAAGGCCCTTACCTTGGCAATATTGCTGCGATTTACCCAAGAAATGAACTCGCGGAAGCCATTCTCAACCCTGGCAAATCTATCGCCCAGGGTTTTGCCACCAACTTGGTCACCCTCAAAGATGGTAATGCGGTCATGGGCTTCATTACCTCCGAGACCACCGACCAGTTAATTATGCGGGATATGGCCAGTCAGGAACACCAGCTCGCCAAGGCAGATATTACCGAGCGTACCAAAATGCCCAACTCGATGATGCCCGCCGGTCTGATGCACAATTTCTCAGTCAAAGAATTTGCCTCCCTGCTCGACTACATTGTGGGTCTTTCTTCGGCGAAGTAATGTTCTTTAGCCGATAATTATCATCGGCAAAGATTCTGAATTAGTGGAGTATTTGGGGTGGAATGAATCACCCCGAACCAGAGCAGCATAATCAATTTCTTCTTCTGTATGTCGATAACGAGGAATCCTTGCGTGGGTATGTGCGCTCACTTCTGCCCACCCTGGAGGATGCACGTGAGGTGATGCAGAACACAGCAGCGATCCTGTGGAAAAAATTCGATCAACTGGATGATCCGGAAAACTTCCGCAGATGGGCCTTTGGGGTGGCCCGGTTTGAAGTACTCTCCTATCGAAGAGACAAAGCCCGGGACCGCCATGTATTCAGTGAGGAACTATTGATGCAACTCGCAAGCGAGGCAGAAAAAATTTCTGAGCAAACGATGGATGAAATTCGGGCATTAAAAATATGCCTAAATAAACTGCCTGAGAAAAAAAAGGCTCTTGTGAGCGAAGCCTATTCCGACCAAATCAAAATCAACGAGATTGCCAAACGCGAAGGACGCTCAGCTATGTCGGTTTATAAAGTTCTTCACCGGGCAAGAATGGCCCTAGCAGACTGTGTACAAAACACTTTGCAGGCTGAGGGCGGCAGCGTATGAAATCTTCGGAGTATGATCTTGAACTGACCAGGCGATACCTTGATGGGGATGCCACCAGAGAGGAAGTGGTAGAACTGGAAAAGAGAATGCTCGCTGACCCCCAATTGAGAAAAGACTTTCTAAGCTATTCCCGGATTGATGCATCTCTTCCCGGCGTGGTTAATGATTCGGGCACTCTGCTGGATTATGAACCGGTAAGGAAGAAGCCCCAAAGAAGTATGGCAATTGTAGCAGTAATTACTCTTAGCTTTTTACTGCTTGCCCAGCTCCTCAACCGACCATGGACAGATAAGAATAGGCAAGAAGTTGCCCGATTTGGAAAAATTGAAAACTGCCGGTGGACAAATCAGGTAAATATCCCTCTTTCCGGAGATTCAGTGATCGAGGGGCAAAGGATCGAAATTTCATCAGGCAAGGTGGAACTAATCTATCATAATGGTGCCCGTATGGAACTTACCGGACCGTGCATTATTGAGACGATTTCGGAGAAAGAAACCTTTCTGACCATGGGATCAATTGATGTAGTCGCAGACTCTCCCGAATCTCAGGGATTTATGGTACGCTCACCCACCTCAATTTTTGAGGATCTGGGTACCGCATTTTCAGCATCAGTTGCACCGGACGGACTAAGCCGACTGGAGGTATCGGACGGGAAGGTAAACCTGATCGTGGAACATGACCACCAGCACCAGTTACTCCAGGCTGGGCAAACCATACTTGTAGAACCGGGGGAACGTAAGATTCTCACCCGAATCGAATCAGGGGATGATTCGAAGGATTTCAGGTTTCCCACGATTGTGCCCCCAAATAACCAGGATTATGCGGACATATCGCAGGGGTTTGCCTCAGCCAGTGTGGGCAGGGGTTTGCTCAGATCGCGACCAAATTGGACTGTCAACCCAAAGTCCATTTTGGATGGAAGTGGACAAACCAATCAGGACTCACCTCAGGAATCTGTTTTTTTTGAAAATGATGTAAAGAATGGTAGCCTGCTCATCGATCTGGGCAAAGCGATTTCCATTGCGAAAATTAATTCCTATTCATGGCACCAGCATAACCGTATTCCTGAACACAATGAGCGGGCCCAGCAAAAGTTCACCCTTTTTGGATGGCCGGATAAGGAACTTCCTAATTTGGAGATACCGCCAAGAGAAAGTGGATGGATAAGGATTGCTAGGGTAAACAGCGAACAATTCTTCCATGTCAAAAAACTGGACAACCGACCCTCTCAGCAAGCCTGTTCGATCTTTGCTTCGAAGGGGGAAATCGGAGAATACCGATACCTTCTGCTTGAAGTGAATGGGCCAACTTTCTTCGGGGAGATCGATGTTTATCAGGCAGAGTAGTACAACCGTAACTATGATTCCAAGGTTCGTCTTCGGCTTTCTATTTTTCTCATTCAGTCTAATTTGTGTATGGGGTAAAAATCCCAATGTAATCATCGTTCTTGTCGATGATATGGGCTATGGGGACTGCGAACCCTTCAACCCTGCTTGTAAGATCAGCACGCCAAACCTT
>OMJS01000006.1 GCA_900299365.1 Opitutales bacterium | reverse complement strand
GATCAGCATCTAAGGCAAAATGTTCGCTATGTAGAACTCAGTTTTCATGCCGGCATCATGGAATTCCTTAAGATACCAGGTGAAGAAATCATATCTGCTATCCGCTCCGTTGTGCCAAAGGAGTTAGAGGTTCGAATTTTTTTGGGCATGAGCAGAGACTCTTACACAGACTATCTAGGTCCCATTCTGGAAGACGCTATCGAGAGATGGGATGGACTTCATGGGATTGACTTACACGGGCCAGAAGACCTTACGAATTTAGATTGGATTCCTAGGTTATGGAATATAGGGAAGGTTAATGGACGCCTATTAAAAGCTCATGCTGGGGAATTCGGGCCTGCCTCCAATGTAAGTTGGGCAGTTAATGAATTGGGAGTAAAGAGAATACAGCATGGCATAAATGCCTTTAAAGATGAAGAAGTAATGAAGCTCCTTGCTGACCAAGGAGTAGTTCTCGATATTTGCCCAATTAGCAACTATAAACTAAGGGTTATTAATTGCTGGGGAGATTATCCTATTCGTAATTTCATTGAAATGGGCATTCCTTGTACCATCAGTACAGATGATCCTTTATCTTTCGGAAATTGTTTATTGGACGAGTATAAAGCACTTTATCAAAAACTCGGCTTTAATGCAGGAGAATTAGCTCAGTTTGCTAAAAATGGATTTGCTGCGGCTGATTTTAGTGATGATCAACGCGTGAAGGCCATTAAGGAAATTGATCAATTACTCAAAATTGAAGAAAGCAAATCTTGATGCAGGATCGGTTTATTTGCCCTGATGGAATTAGTGGGCGAGCAGACAAAATACTTTCTGCTCACTACCCGAATTTCAGCCGTGTGTTAATACAGCAATCAATGGAAGAGGGCAAAATTACATACGCTGACGGATCTGGGATTCTTCCAAAATCCAAGATTTCTCCAGGTGATATACTGTTGGTCTCCCTACATCGACAGTCTACAGAAGACTTAAAGCCTTATGAGTGTGAATTATCGGTTTTATATGAAGATGATCATATCTTAGTCGTAGACAAAGAATCAGGCATGGTGGTTCATCCAGGAGACGGCACCGATGATACGACTTTAGTTCACGCTCTACTTCACCACTGCGGAGAAGATTTATCCAAAGTTGGTGCTCCTCTTCGCCCAGGAATTGTTCATCGTTTGGACAAGGAAACTAGCGGTGTCATGGTAGTAGCCAAGACCGAATTGGCTCACCTTTCACTGGTAGATCAATTTGCCAACCGTAAAACAATAAAACTATATCAGGCTATAGTTTCTGGCAAACTCAATGGCATGGGAGAATACTGCCAACCAATTGGGAGGCACCCCACTGTTAGAGTCAAAATGTCTGTATCAGATAAAGGCAAACCAGCATTAACAAGGTGGAAATCTCTAAAAAATTTCGGCGATTATTTCACACAAGTGGAATGTGAAATAAGAACGGGAAGGACCCACCAGATAAGAGTACATTTTTCTAGCTCTGGGCATTCTTTAGTTGGGGATAAGACTTATGGATACAAAATAAAGAGAAAGGAAGTGGTTTCATTTCCCAGGATCATGCTACATGCTTGTAGACTCGGCTTTCATCACCCCAAGACTATGGATAAAATGGAGTTCATGGCGCCACTACCACAAGACTTTAGCCAATGTCTGCAACAATTAGATCAAGAATATCTATAAGTTAACCTATTTGATTAATCAATACTAGCTTGTGATCGATTGAGTAATTCGGGTGAATGCATCGTCCACATCATCTACAATTTGAAAAAGGTTGAGGTCGTCGGGTGAGATTACTCCCCATTTTATAAAGTGATCGAAATTAATGAGACCCTCCCAAAATTCTTTCCCGTATAGAAAAACTGGCATTTTTTTATTTAATTTATTGGTTTGCCCAAGGGTCAGGGTTTCAAACAATTCATCCATTGTCCCGAATCCGCCAGGAAAAACTACAATGGCTTTTGCATGATAAAGAAAGTAAAATTTTCTTAAAAAGAAATAATGGAATTCAAAAGAAAGCGCAGGGTCTGCGTATGCATTCAGTCCTTGCTCAAATGGCAAGCTGATCCCAAGGGCAATTGATTTACCTCCTGCATCTTTAGCACCTTTATTTGCGGCTTCCATCATACCTGGTCCCCCTCCTGAACAAATTAAGTATTTATGATCGGCAGGATTGTCATCGGACCATTCAGTCAGTTTTTTTGATAATTCGACCGCATGGTCGTAATACTTGGATAACCGAGAAATAGACTGAAGCCTCTTTAACTGAGCAATTTGCTCTGCATTTCTTTGTTCATGAGGAGGTATCTGCGTCAGGAATTCTCTAAGTTCTTGATCGGCAATGGTGGACGATTTTGGGCGGGCGGACCCAAAAAAAACAATGGTATTCTCAATTCCTGCATTTTGTAACCTGATGTCGGGTTCAATTAGTTCGCAAAGAACGCGAATTGAGCGGGCATCATGACTACTCAAGAAATCCCTGTTGTCATATGCTTTTGAAATATTGTTTTTCATGATTTAGATCATGATTCTCAATTGTGAATTGAAAAGAGAAAAGAAAATGTAAAATTACTACTAAAGATTATTATTTCGCGGTCGACTATGGTTATTAGCCACATGGAAGTGGCCCCAGAAAATTGGTTCGATCTACAGGAGGTTGATTGGAATCAGCGAATTTCCCATCCGGGAATTATAATTTTTAGCTGTGCTTTACTTCAACGACTACATCGATACAAATTTTCAGGATCATTCACCAGATTGCTATGACGAGTCACCTAATGATGACAACTTGATCAAGTTTTCAAGCAGTCAGACTAAGGTAAGCAACCAAGAAATTGGTAAGTATGTGGATATGCTTATGCAGATGTCCGATAAAGAAGATTCTCCCGAAAACTCGAAGTCCTCGTTCACGAATGAGAAAAATAAAGAATGCGAGAAACTTGCCCGAATAATTTTAGAGAAAGGCATTTTATAAGCATCAAAATGTTTCCTTTCTTTCTCGTTTTGCTAAGCCTAACTACGGTCTACTCCTGCAGGGAGGAAAGTCCTGAAAATTCACCCAAAAAAATCTTACAAGTTGATGAAAGCGACAAACTAACTTTTTTCGATAAAGATGAATTCGTACAGAAACCTGGAGCGAAAGAAGTAATTAAAAACGAACTCTTAAAAGATTTTGACAAGCCGCTTTCTAGCTACCCTCTTATTGAAGCTTCGAAGGCTTCATATAAAAAAAATGGCATTTTATATCGTGACGACATTCAGAGCCCATTTACTGGACGACTGATTGAAAAGAATAGTGATGGCGTGGTGGTACTTGAAGCATCATTTCTTAATGGTCAGCCACACGGTCAGCAAATAAGAAGAAACGATGATGGAACAATCGCTATGGAAGCGTTTTTTGAATACGGCATACTTTCAGGAATCAAAACTAAGTGGTGGCCCAATGGGTTGATTAAAGAAGAGGAATACTGGCAGAATGGAAATTACAAAGGCAGGTGTATCTGGGATGATCACGGAAGGCTGGTTAAGAAAGAAAGGGTAAAGTAAAGTTAAAGTTTTATTTTTACTGATCTCCTAATCTGTCTAGGTAAATGCCCAGATCACCAACTCGTATAAAAGATAAGTTGGGAATTAATCCGTCCCGTTCTATTTCTCGCCAATTATGAAAGATCAGGTCGGGTAAATTGTCAGGGCAGACAACTACCAGAAATTTGGTTTTTTTTGATCTATTCGTGTTTTCAAGAATTGTGATCAGCTCTTCTTTTTCATTATTGCCCCGGTAGATTTCATCTCGTATTTCGATTCCCAAACCTAACCCAGGGACCCAAATATCAACTTCATTGGCAGTAAAACTTGAAACAGCTTTTAAATTGCGCCGTTTTAATTTCTCCTGACAAATTTGAATGAGATCAAAGATTTTAGCCGAATCCCCATTTAATGAATTGCGTTCATTAACAACCAAGCAATTGAGATAGGAAATAAGGTTTCCCTTGTGTAACAGTCGGACTCTTTCTAATACATATTCCTTTATCTGGATATCAGGAAATAATACTTCAATTGGAATTTGAGTACTAGGCTTTAGTTTTGTAAGGGGAGATACTTTACACCTTTGATCAATAAAATTAGAAATCCGGGGAGGAAATTTTAATGCATGTACTCTTAAATCATATCCTCCTTTTTCACTGGCCAACTTAGAAAGTTCTTCCCGAATCCACATTGCCAGAGTATATGCATTATCATTCGACTGATAGCCCAAAGATTCGATTCCAGAAACCAAACCTTTAAATCCCTTTATCCTGTGATCAGAATTCAATTTCCTCCAGTTTTCATTATCAGTATTTTTCAAGATTTCCTCGATTAAATATTGGTCGTCGCGCCAATCACGTCTACGCCTATGATAAACCGGAGTACCAAGAGTAGTAGCACTTGGTTTCTTCAACTCTTTTTTTGTAATTGTTTTTTTCAAAAAATTGATATGTTCATTGGGAATGTTGATTATTATAGACCTATCATTTTATGCAATTTAACAATTTTCTAGTTTTTTTGTTAGTTTTGACTTCTCCCCAAAAGATAATTCTCTTGGGGATTTGCTTTATGTTGCTTTACATTGGTACTGCATTCTCGGAAGAGAAAAATGCCAGTCATTCCAATATAGATCTGGTAAAAATTGGGATTGTGCGGGTCATTCAACCTGGAGTCTTTGATTACCAAAGTGAAGATTATCTCATACGTATGCGAGCGTGGGGAGTAACTTTCCCCGAAAGAGGGCAACCTGGATATGATGATGCAATTAACTTCACGGAACTAAAATTACTCGACAGCAATGCGAGCATAAAGGTCAGAAAAGCGTTTGATCAAAAAAACCTCAAAGTGGTCGAGGTTTTCACAGGCAATAAAGAGGAGAATTTCTCCAGAGTTGCCATTGAAAATGGAGTGGGATGGCACCATGAAGAGGAAACAGATAGAACCGGATCATTTGTGATCGCTCAAATGAAAGCCAAGAGGCAGGAACTTGGCATTTGGCAAAATGATGGGAATTTCAGGGCACTGAATCAAAGCAGTAAACTCCCAACGCCATTACTAAAGAGAATGATTGGGCAGAATCCATTCTCCTCAAGTATTAACTATTGGGTAACATCTTTTGGTAAGATACACCGACCAAATTGCTCTTTTTATGAAAGAGGCAGGGGCACCCTTAGCAGAAGACCCACGGGAACGGACTGTCGAATATGCGGGGGCACAAACCCGCGGTAAAAAAAGATCAAGACTGAATAATTTCAGTAAGTTCTTCTTTTGTTTTTAAACCTACAAGGGTTTGAGAAATGTTACCGTTTTTATACACGAGGATAGTAGGAATTGACTGAACACCATGTTCCTGAGCAAGGGTTGTGTTCTCATCTACATTAACTTTATAGATACTTACCTGCTCAGCCATTTCTGAATTCAGTTCCTCTAAGATCGGCCCAAGTGCTTTACAAGGACCACACCAAGGAGCCCAAAAATCTACTAAGGTGGTTTTCCCTGGTGAGGAGACCGCTTTCTCAAAGCTTTCTTTGTTTAAATTTATAATATCGCTCATAAAACTAGTTATTGAAGGAAAATTAATACAGTAAGTGCAATTGCACCTCCGAAAACAAGGATATCAAGCAATAACAGAATAATACTAGGTTTCGGGGGTTTAGAATCAGACTCAGATTTGGTCGCCTTGGATTTTTTATTCTTCTTGGGATTTTTTACCGATGCTTCATTTGGTAACACATCTGCTCCCGACTCAGGAGGATTTGCCTGCGCGGGGGAGGGGACTGGAGCGACAGGTGAGGGTGATGAAGGAGGAGCGACAGGCGTGGGTGAGGAAGGAAGGGCGGCAGGTGAAGGTGAACCGGGAGAGGCAACTGTTGGGACTGATGGCACTGGCATTGCTTGGCCACCAGGTACAACTGCGGTCGTAGCCGAAGGAACTGGTGGTTTTGCCTGAGCAGGAATAGGGCCAGGGGATGGCGCTGCACCAAGTGCAGGCACTGGTGAAGGAAATGCTGGAGTAGGAGATGCCGGCGTAGGCACTTTCAGCTTCGGTTGTGCGGCGGTTGGTGACTGAGCAGGCGCTCCTGGAACCTTGAGTTTTAGGTTCTGTCCGGGCTGAGGTGGTGGCAGTTCAGGCATTGCGGGAAGGATTACTTTTCAGGAGTATTTTTGGAAATAATGTCAGACAATTCATCCGAAGTTGTTTCTTCAAGTGTTTTCCCCTTAATAGATAAGTCCTCCATTGTCTTGAGTAAAGTCTCAGTCATTCTTCCGTGGGTTTCGTCAGACCCACCGAGAATTGAAAATTTATCAGCTTGTGTGATTCGCTTGTGCCCGTCAGTACAGTCCAATCCGAGACCTAATAAGTGAGCCATTACTTTAGGGTCTTTGTAAGGAATCTGTGGATTATAAGGTCTGCTATTCATTACTCTAAGTTATTTGGAAAAGTTACTATTAGTCAACATTACATGGAATAGATAGATTCAATTCTATCCGCTTCAGCTAGGCGATTGCGTCCAAATCCGCCAAGACTCAGCCCAATACTCCATTCTGTATTATTCTCCTTCCTCGTGCCTTTTCTCTGGTTGACGGAAAAATCCCATATCCAACTTCCCCTTGTTCTGTACTCCAACCTGCCTCTCCAGTAAGTTACATAATTTTTATCTAAATCGTAAAGAACACTGACCGAAGAGTGTAGTTTCTCATTCAACCTCTTCCATGCGGATAAATATGAATAATCATTAAAATCTAAGTAGCTAAGGTAACTAAAGCTAGCCCCTTGAAATCTTCCATCTCTTAGGTTTATTCCATAAGATTGCCTGTAGTTTTTTCCGGAACGCAGATCAATCTTATTTTTAAGATTCAGACTGAGCCAATAGATCGGATGAATCGAAATCTCGGAATACAAAAAATCTCCACTCTCAGTTGCATTAGAATTTTCGAAATTCATGTCATAATAAGAACGCATGGACAATAATTCCCTGCTTTTCTCTTCCCATTTAACCAGAATATTATTTTCCCACCCAAACCTAATCAGTTTCCTGTCATCAACCCTTTCACTACCCCTAAAATCCAATATATCCAGGGGGTCCAAGTTGAGATCGTCCATCTGGGAATAAAAGTTAGGGAGCGGATTAAGGGGGTTACCAGTAAGCATTTCAGAAAACCTAAACCCAGTTGAGAATCGCATTAAATGGGTAAGTTGAGAAATTTCCCACGTTCGATTTTGGTATGGAATAGCCTGATACATTGATGCGTGAATATCCAAGCCAAACTCATTGTAGGAACGACTGAATGAATTTTCTGGCAAGTTATAATCCTCAATTAAAAAGGCGACTGATGGAGTCATTGTAATTCCATCGACCAACCTCAATGGTCTTTCTATTTTATATCCAAGGTACAACCTATCAGCAAAACTCTCTTTAACTCCCAATCTATCTCTTTTTATAAGTTTCGAGAAATTTATAGTACCGGAGTGATAGAAGTTGGAAACGGGCATTGGATTAGGTCCTGAGTCAAAACTCAAGAGTGGAAGTTGCTCAATCCTTGACTCATGATCATTCGCTTGCCAGCGAGAAAGCATTGAGATTGTGTATCCATTTCCTTCGTAGCTGATTTCATTGTGATTTTGATTCCATTGGTTTCTGTAAAAATGATTTCTCCTGAAATCTCTAATTATTTCAGAATCGCTTTCCCACTCCAGTATGGTTGATGACCGCCACTTTTCCTTGAATCGCCAGGTGCTTTTGAAATGTGTAAATGATCTTTGTGATGGAACCGTATATCCTCTCGTATCTACTCCACGATTATTAATTTTATCGTCTATCCAGCCCCCATTAAGAGTGCTTCGAATGAAGCCATCATTCCAACTTTTTGAATATGCTAATCGGGGAGAGAACCAAGTCCCACGTTCATGGTAGTAGACCATTTTTGTGGAGGCAGTAAGGTCATCCCATCTATAACTCAATCCAGTTTCTCCATACCAACCTAGGTTAGTGTTCTTACCAAACTTGATCATCGTATTCATTCCCCATAACCCTGATCTTTCCTTCCCTCTAAATGGGGGCAGAATGCCGACGATTATATTACCCACTCTAACTATCGAAGGTGCAATAGTTATCGTAGATGAATTCTCGTCGCTTGAATATAATTTTGTAGTCAGATTTGGCTCTAACATCCCTGGTTCCGACATGTACAAACGATTATTTCTGTAAGTTTCAACTGAGGCATTCCTTTCAAGGACACCTGAAGTAAAAAAGCTTGGATATGTGCCACCCCGAGTGTTAGTTGCAATAAAGTCACCTGAGATAGTTGATAATTTTATTTCATCCGCCAATATCCTAGTGTTTTCCTTAGTCAATGAAACCGAACCCTTAGCGATAGTTTCGCCTGATTTTCGATTCATGGTAATTTTATCAGCGAGTAGCAAAAAATTATTTCCCCGCAATGAGACATTATTGGATGCACTAATGGTAGTGTTGTCATCTTCATAGATGATCGGGTCGATTGATTCCAAAACGTATTCATGCGAAACCTTTTCTCCCGCGATGAGGAGAGCGTGCAAAAACCAACTACTTAAAATCGAAAAACTTAATACTGCTCGAACCACTTATTAGAAAGATGTTTGAATGAAGAAAAGGCACAAGGAAAAATAAATTTGATTAATCGATCTTGCGTTTTTCTTTTT
>OMJS01000005.1 GCA_900299365.1 Opitutales bacterium | reverse complement strand
GCAGGATAATGGTGGCAGAGGAAACTTTGGTTTTCGCAAAGGAAAATGGAAACTCCTTCGCCATGCCAAGAAAATGGCACGTAATGTCACTGTAGAACAAAAGCTGGCAAATGAAGCCGTTGATAAACTTACCCTGATTGATTTAGAAAAAGACCCTGGAGAAAGGATCAACCTTGCCCAATCCAACCCTGAAATGACGGAAAAACTTAATGCGGAATTACAAGCACTCTTGGACCGGGGAAGAAGCAGGTAAAATATTTTATCTTCCAATCTTGGAATTTGGCTGTGTTACGGGTCTCCGTATTGATTGCAGCCGGCTTAGTTCTAGTCGGTTGCGTCGATCAGATAGATCAACAGCCTTATCTTGTTGAGCTTAATGGTAACGCCTTGGGCACGACTTGGGCAGTTAAATTACTGCCACATATAAACATCGATCGTGAAGATCTTAAAAAGTCGATCAATCAAAGATTGGCTGATAACGAAAAGATTTTCTCTCATTGGCGAAAAGATTCTGATCTTTCGAAATTTAATTCAATTAAAAGTACCGAATCCGTCGAAATTCATCCAGATATCCATAAGTTATTAGAACATGCTCAATGGATGTATCAACAAACAGCAGGTACTTTTGATTCTGCTATTGGGCAAATCGTAAACCTTTGGGGTTTTGGACCGGATGGAAGACACCGCTCCACGATTCCCAAAGATGAAGAGGTTGTCGAAGCACTCCATTCATCAGGGATGCACCAACTAGAGATCTTACCTAAGCACCGTCTAGGTAAAAAACACCCGGATCTAAAGCTAGATTTATCCGGGTCAGCTAAGGGAGAAATAATTGATCAAATCTGTGAATTATTAAAACGCTATGGTTTACAGAACTACCTGGTTGAAATCGGTGGCGAAGTAAGGGCTCACGGGGGAGGAAAAAAAGGCAACGGGTGGATCGTTGGTCTTGAGAATGGGGGAAAGGGGAAAGACCAGTTGGTGTCCATTCCCCTTCGAAACTATGCAGTGGCCACTTCGGGTACTTACCGTCTTAAAAAACCAAACCCCAAAACCAAAAGAAATGCGTCTCACTTATTGAATCCAAAAACGGGAAAACCTGTGGAAAATAATCTGATCGCTGTAAATGCTTTTGCCCCAACTGCTAGGGATGCGGATGCATGGGCTACGGCCCTAATGATTATGGGATTAGAAAAAGGTATGCAGAAAGCTGAAGAGATGGATCTTGTAGCAAGGTTTTGTGTACTCAAAGACGGAAATACCTACATTTATCGTACTTCGGCTTACCATCGCCTATATCCCACGAAAAAGAATCTTTAATTACACCTGATTTCTTCTTGTTTTCAGAAACCAGAACATACTTACTAGTCATCTTCCAAAATATACTAGAACTGATAAAGTAATTGACTACTTCATAAATGAAAAACGCTGACGAAAACTACGAAGATTCCAGAAGGAATTTTATCCAAAAGTCCCTCATCGGTGCATCCACATTTGCGGGATTAACTATAGCCTCAACTTCACATGCTGCGGTCGAACCCCAAAAAGATGACTTCGAGCCTGAAGTTACTAATGAAGTGGATATCTTAGTTGTGGGTAGTGGATCAGCGGGAACCACAGCTGCGATTCAGGCAGGACGGGCAGGTGCTAAAACATTATTGGTCGAAAGAAATTTTCAACTCGGTGGAACCACTACAACTGGAGGAGTTGCATATCCTGGACTGTTCGATGCATGGGGGAAACAAGTAATTGCTGGAATCGGTTGGGAGCTCGTGAAAGAGAGTGTGGAATTAGATGGCGGGAAGTTTCCTGATTTTTCCAAAGTACCCCGTGCTCACCATCATAACCAAATCCATATAAACCAGTTTATTTTCGCAATTCTTGCAGAGGAAAAATGTCAGGAAGCCGGCGTCGAGATTGCCTACTATGAATTTCCCACTTCAGTAAAAAAGACTGAGCAAGGCTGGCAAGTGGACTGCATGGGTTTTGGAACTAAAAGGCGCGTATACTGTAAGCAGATTGTGGACTGTACCGGGGGAGCAGAAGTGGTTGGTTTACTCGGCTTTGAGAGATTAAGAGAAGAGGAAAGACAACCTGGCTCTTATCTCTTTAATCTTGGAGCTACCCATAACCCTGCAAGTAAGCAATTACACAGGCTTTATGTTCATGGTGCAGACTCTACCAATTCTAGGACCGCCACTCGAGCCAACTTAACCGGTCGAAAATCAATTCTTGCCCGAGTAAGAAGAGATAAGAAAAGACTGATGCACTTGCAGCCCGAAACTGGTTTTCGTGAAAGCTACCGCATACTTGGAGAAACCCTCATTACCGTTCAGGATTATACATCTGGTCGCCATTTTGACGATGCAGTTGGCTATGCGTTTTATCCTGTCGACCTGCATACTCGCACAGGAGTTAAGCCCAAACCGCTCAAGCGTGGAATTGTTCCAACTATTCCTCTTAGTGCCCTCATACCAAAAGGGAGTGAAAATATTATCGTAGCCGGTCGATGCATAAGCAGCGACCGACTGGCAAACTCAGGCTTGCGAGTTCAGTCTGCCTGTATGGCTATGGGACAAGCAGCAGGTGCGACCGCAGCCCTGGCGGCAAAGTCTAACTCAACACCACATAAAGTAGCTCTATCTGAGATTCACTCTTTACTCCGCCAGCATAACGCAATTATTCCAAGCAAGGCCTAAGATAGCTTGAAAAGAAGACGGATCATTTCTCTCTTCAATGCCCTGCTCTTTTTGGTCATGGCGTTATCGGGCATTTATGCCTTTTCACAGCCATTTTCCATTGAAATTATCGGACTGCACGCCCTATCCGGTTTCGTTTTTATTGGAGTAGTCGCAGGGCACATCCTTAACAATATTGTTCCCCTCAAAAAATATTTTAAGCATAGCACCGCCATCGCAGTCGGCCTTGCTGTAGCTCTATTCACGTCACTCTTTTACTACCAACCAGTTCCCATCAAGGCTATCCTTGGGTTAAGTGGCAATCTTGGACCCGCTCTGCATATGTTTGATATGGATGAAAAGGGACTCACCTATCAGTACTCTCCAGACCCTGGTTACAAATTACTTTTGGATGTACGAACCGGGCCAAGCTACGACCCTCAAAATCCTCCACATTTGGCCATATGGCTGGAGAACCAGTCCCTTTATCATATCAAAACTCTCTACTCATCTGACCTGAACGACACTCAGAAACAACTCCCCTACTGGGCCTTCAAGGTCAAGGGCTGGGAAAAAGCAAAACGAGAGGCAGAGGAAAAACAGTTATCTCTTGGTGAATCGATCGATGCGATTTCAGAG
>OMJS01000004.1 GCA_900299365.1 Opitutales bacterium | reverse complement strand
TCATTGAATAAATAATTACTAAAAGTACTTGTTTATGAACTGGTTTTTCTTGATAGGTCGAAGACTGAAAAATATCCCACTGGAAAGGTTCGAAAGTTAATATCCTGATGTATCCTCATAGCATTCCTCTTCATTCGCTGATGCTTGAATCGACAAGCACCAGCGAAATGAAAACAGGAAAGCAAGTAGTGGTCTGATTGTCATAGATTCTCATGACATATTGTGTATTAAGACCTAAATACTTATTGATACTAACAACTTGCTATTTTGTTTCTTGTCTTATTGAAGCAGTGTCAGGGCAACTTGAGTAAGTTGGTTCGCCTGAGCCGTCATCGATGCACTTGCCTGTACCAGTACATTGTGCTTCGCAAATCTTGTTGACTCTAAGGCTACATCCACATCCATAATCCGCCCATGAGCTGCCTCAAGATTAACCAGATTGGTAGAATGCAAGTCATAAGACTGTTGGATTCGCTGCTGTTCAGCACCATTTTCTGCCCGTGCATCTGCAATCTTTTGAATTACATTAGTGAATTGTGAAATACTCACTTTAGTAATGTTGGCAATAAATCCGGCATCGTTGATAACTGGAACATTATTTGAGTCATTAACCGCAGTAGCTTGTGTAGTGCCACTTGTGGCAAGACCCATTAAGTTATAACTATTACCATTTCCACCATCCGTAATTGCACCGATGGAAAGTACAAATGAAAGGTTTCCAACATTAAGATCGATATTTCCATCGGCATCAATTCCGCTAGGGTGAGTCATTAGCTTTCGCGAAAAGGCCGTATAAGTACCCTGAATGCTAACTCCATTTTCATCTCGATACCTATAGATTGCTCCTGTGTCAGAGTCCAAAGTGCCACTATTGGTTGTACCTCCGGATACTGCAAACAGACTAATTCCATTGAATTTCTCTAGTCTAATTTGGGTGAGCTGATCCTGTAATTCGCGGAACTCCTTGGAGTAATTCTCGATATCTCCACTATTCTTCGTTATGTCAGCTGCCATTGTTCTCAATTCAGCCATCCTACTCACTATAGTACCGACTGATTCTAATGCACCATCTTGCACTTGTAAGAAAGAAAGTGCATTTTGATGATTATTAAGCACAGCTTCCGTGCGTTTCATGCTGGAATCGAGCTTGTAAGCAACGGCTAACCCACCGGCATCTTCTGCTGGCTGGGTAATGCGGTTACCCGAAGATAAGCGTGCTAAACTCTTGCTTAAGTTAGCGTGATTTTTACTTAGGTTGAATGCGGCTGTGGTTGCAGCTGCGTTGGTGTTTACTACTATTGGCATTGTTATATCCTCCTTGATATAGTTAATTTTTCGGTATCCTTACCGAGTTATTCCGCCTCAGATGGGTGACGGCCCCCATGTGTTAAAATCTAATCAATGTAAGTTATTGGTTAGGTGGTTAAAAATTGGCATTTGATTGAAAATTTATCTGTGTTCAGTCGAGTAATTTCACTGGGAACGCAAAACGTAAGACAGAACTAATAGATGCTGAAAGCTTCTCTGCAAAGGTTGGTTTGTTATAAGAGATCGTAGATGTTATGGAACGAGATGATAATTTTCGTTCCTGCAACTTTCTTCGTTTGCTGAGGTTTTTAGAAATTTGATTCAAATGTGCCCGGCCATCTTGTACCTCGACTAAGGCGTTTAGTAAATCGGACATACAAGCATTACCTAACTCTACACTGGGTAAATTGTGATCATTTACCCCAGCTAAAAAGGATTGCAATGAGACCATAGTGACAAGCTTGGGGTCGGGCAGGTCGAAATGTGATACACCTGCTTCCTGTTCAATATGAAACCGGATTGGTGGTTGTACCCCGTCTCCAAAAAGTGATTTCCCCATAAAGGTTTGTTTCATCGCATTTTGTAAAGATTGAGCATGCATTAGATATACTGACCAGGTATCCGATGAAATAGCGCGTCGCTGTCTGACCGGGAGTTGCTCGCGATATCCTACAAAAATTTGAAATTCCTTAATAAGCTGGCAAAGAACTTTCTGTTGTTGCTCAATGAATATTGCGGCATCCCTCGAATGCCTAGTCATTGTTGTATGGCGATTTAACTGAGAAAAGGTACGCTTTACTGTGGAACTATTAATATTCCCGACTTGGAATCCATTCGTTGCTATGGTTTCGCACATACCATTTTTACTTAACAGGGAATATCCCGATGCCCCTGATCGAGCATGTGAAGAAATCTCAATATCTCTCATAATAATGTTAATTAAAATTTAATAATTGGTTAACAATAAACATACATTTTATTGTCTGTTCTGATAGACATAGCTGGACTACGCCTTATAGGTAAGAAGTTTGATTACTAGTTATTGGTTAGGTACAATCGACACAGATCAAGCACACTTATGATACGCCGATCATGCATTGTAATGATTTATAAATGTTGATTTTTACAATATGATTTGAGTGGTTATAAATTTACTGAAATTCTGCAGGTACAAACAGATATGTCGCCTGCAATGATAAAATGTAATTTCTTTCGTATAATCCTTTTGAAATAAGCCAGATATCGCCGCTAATACTGGCATCTGCATTGTAAATGCGGCAATCGAGCAATTAGATTTGACTGAAGTAGCAATATCAAAAGTACTCTCACTTATTGTTCTAATTGTTTTCAAAATATGTCGAGTTTTTGAATGAAAAGAATAAGGAAGCAACCAATCGGAAGCTCCGAGTAATACCTGCAAACGGTGTTCTTCAAGTGTACGATAAAAGTTATATAGATCATTTTATCAAAGGTCTCCTTTCGTACTAAGCACCATGGCCGCTTGTTCTATTTTCCTGTGCATATGTACATATTGTCTGGGATTTTCATTCCCTTCATGTTCGGAGTCTGATTGCTGGTATTTTTGTGCATGGGCAGGAAGCAACCCTTCGCTTTGGTTTATTATCTGGTCACCTGATGCACGAAGAACATTCTTCTTGGGTGGCGGTGGACGATGTCCACCCATATGGTTATCTATACGCATTGTATATTAGAAAATTGAAATTAGGAAATTGATTTAAATTTGACTTATCATCGACCGAGGAGAGTTAGGGTGATGTTCGATAGTTGATTTGCCTGTGCCACCATTGAAGCTGCTGCTTGGACACGTACATTTAACTGAGCGAAGCGAGTAGACTCCAAAGCAATATCGGCATCCATTATTCTTCCATTTGCCGCTTCTAGGTTTGTCATATTCATAGAAAGCAGTTCATCCACCATCAAGAGCCGATTCTGTTCAGCACCGTTTTCTGCTCGTGCATCTGCAATTTTCTCAATAACCGAGACGAATTGGCCCATTGAAACAAATAATATACTTTTAAGGAAGCCCTCCTCATTAAAAACCTCCGCATTTGCTGTACTCGAAGTTGTAGGAAAATTCGAGGCGTTGATTTCATTTGCATTTGCAAGATTCGTTGCGGTTCCTGCAAAAGAAACCACATAACTAGAATCCAATGATCCAAGGGCAAAAACGTTTTGAAAGTTGGTTACCCCAATGGAAACATTACCATTTTCAAATTGACCGCTGTCATGAGTGTACAGAGTGCGTGAAAATATAGTCACTTGATCAAGATTCTCATCAAGGGTTACACCTTTATTCAAAAGAGGCTGAGTAGGTGGCTGTGCACTATTTGATTCGCTTACGGAAAATAAACTAACGCCGTTAAATTTTTCACGATAGATTTGCCCTAATTGTCTCTGTAATTCAATAAATTCTTTACTGTAATTTTCAATATCACTGGAGTTTTTGCTGACATCTTGAGCCATTGCCCTAAGCTCCGACATTCTGGATACAATAGTACCTGCAGACTGAAGGGAACCATCCTGGACTTGGAGATATGATATTCCGTTCTGAACATTGTGACGCACTGCCTCAGTTCGTTTTAAACGGGAGTTCAGTTTATAGGCAACCGACATGCCACCTGGGTCATCTCGAGAATCGACGATTCGATTCCCTGAAGACAATCTTGCCAAGCTCTTCCGCAATGCATCATTTGCATGAGATAAATTTAAAGCTGATGCTGTGGCTGCGTTATTCGTATTAACGGTAATGGCCATATGAAATTATTGTTTTAAGGAAATATATTTTAATTAGTTCTGAAGATTGGGACGTTTGAGCGGACCCGGATCATCGTCTTTGGGAAAGGGCGGGGGAGTCCATCTACTGCCGCCGAGAAAATTTTTGAGCGTTCGAACAACACCTTGCCATTTTTGGAAAACTAGGTGCCACTGTAGACGGTTATGAGCACATAATGAACGCCACTCTCCAAAGGCTTTGCCGAAAGTTTCCGCATCCAACAAGAGTCCATCGGCAGTAGGCGATATTTTACCCCGATCTATTGTCAAAAGACCTGATTTAAGGATATCGCAACGGTCAATAGACAAACCTTCCCAATGGTATTTGGCAGGTACAACAACGGTAACTGGTTTAGAAGGTCCCATAGAGAACAAGGCTGTATGATCGTAAGTCTGCTTGGTAATTCCCCTAAATAATTCGCGTGACTCATCAAACTTTGATTGCAAGCAATCACGCTTTTCAGGAGCAAGTTTTGCCTGGTTTAAAAGAAGTGCCATCTCGCTCAGTCTTCCACCCATTTTGGCAAGTGCGACTTCCTGTTTATCAATTAACTTAACTCCGGCCTCAAGGTTCGTTGCAACCGATTCTAATATAACCTGTTCTACAGGAATATCCTTTAATTCAGCATTTGTGAAATTAGTAACGCCTTCAGCAATCATTCGATCCGCAAATGGCTTTTCCCTATTAAGTCCAACAACTCTTCCACCTGCTAATACCTTGGCAAAGCCAGAAAGTTTTTGATGTTTTTTTCGAGGAGAGGAAGATGATTGGGCCAGTGCAAATGGTATAGCTAAACCAGAATGAGTAGGCGTGATTTGAGTAATATCTTTCATTGCTTTCTGGTTCCTTGCTTCAACTCAATAAGATTACGAAAAACAGGCTGTGTCTGTATTTCGAGAAGATCGCAACCGTTTACCCAAAAAGAAGTAGTAGAGACACTAAAATATGGGAATATTATTTCTGTAATCATATGTTAATAAATATATAATCGGACAATGTTAAGTAATCTTTAATTTTTATTTAACTTTAATTTTGAAAAATTAGATGGTGCAAAATAAAGATACAATTAGTTCAATCTTAAAAGCTATGAACTTGGGTTAAGCCAATGCCTCATCAGATTACTGGGCGTGCCGCCTGTTCTTGAAGGAGT
>OMJS01000003.1 GCA_900299365.1 Opitutales bacterium | reverse complement strand
CTCACCGGCCTTGAGTTTCATTGAAGCAGTAAGGAAATCTGAAAAATCTTCAGGCAAGGGAGACAGAAATTCAGTTACTGACTCGATATCTAACAGGCATCTCCCGTGAAGTGCCTGCCTATGCATACCGAGTAATCCCTTCCATTCTTCTCGCCAACCACTGGTACAAAAATTCAAATATATCTTTTCATCCTTTCCATATAACTTCTCTCCGACCAACGGAAAACCCACCCACTGTGCATGAGCACGTATTTGATGCTTTCTGCCAGTGGATGTAGTAATCGAGCACAATGTGTAACCATCTTGGTTTATAAGTGGCAAAAAATCAGTTTCAGCATACTTAGATTTTCGGCTTTTTTCAGTCACTCTTTGCTTAACATAAACAGAACTGTCAGGATCCTTTCCAAGAAATGTAGCAATATTTCGGGATTCATTCAGATTACCTTCTAAAATTGCAAGATAGTTGCGCCTCACTATTTTCAATTCCACGCCTTTTTGCCAGTGACTCGCAGCTTTTCGGTTTTTCGCAAGCAAAACTACGCCACTCGTCTCACGATCCAATCGACTGACTAGATGTACAGACTCTATCCCTAAATACACTTTAGCTACTCCTACAAGACTTGAAAATGGTCCATTCTTCGATGGATGACAGACCAACCAACCAGGTTTATTCAAAGCCAATAAATTCTCATCTTCGTATAATATCCACTTTTTAAAGTCCTCCATTTCAACGAGGGGTGGGTCTTTCATGGTCGATTCTATCTGTCTATCCGTTCTCAAAAGTAAAAAATATTAAATAAAATTGGTGAAATTGGAAATCCTATGGTTTTATAAAGTTTAGACATGTGCAATTCCGCACTTGATAATAACAAAAATTAATAACGCATATATGAAGAATAATCTGATTCTATCCGGACTTCATCTCTCCCTCTCCGACTCTCATAAGGATGTAGTTTCCTCTAAAATGGAAAAAATCTTTAAACATGAGGAAAAAATCATACGGGCTCGCATCGAGTTGGAAAGATCCGCGAAATCTTCATCCCACGAAAATGAATTCGTGGCCAAAGGGCATCTCGAACTTAAGGGGACTACCATTACTATATCTGCCGCCTCTGACAATATCTTTAAATCCATAGACGAACTTGTAGAAAAATTAGACCGTGGTTTGCGACGACGATCGCGACTCAAGCGGGTTAAACGAAAACAATCTTCCCTGCAGGAATTACCCAACGCCGCGTAAGCGACGACCTGCAACCTCATAAAAGCTCATCCTTCGGGGTGAGCTTTTTTTATGCTTTTTCTGATATGGTTGAAGAAACCTTACCCAAAATATCACCAAGCGGAGCAAGCTTGCCCATCCCCACATAACCGCATGCAAGTTCCCCCACTACCGGATCAACAAAACGGACTCCTCGATCCCGCAAACTTTCAAGATTTTGCTGAGTCGCTGGGTGGTCATACATCTTTCCATTCATCGCTGGGGCGATCAGCACTGGTGCTCTCGTAGCCAAATAAATAGACCCAAGGATATCTGGGGCATTCCCATGGGCAAAATTGGCAATTTGGTTTGCTGTTGCAGGCACGACAAGAAACAAGTCTGCTTGGTCTGCTAATTCAATATGCCCTGGTTGCCAACCAGACTGTTCATCCCACAATGAGGATGCCACTGGGTTTCGCGAAATTGTTGCTAAAGTCATGGGGGAGATAAATCGAGTTGCGGATTCCGTCATCGCTACAAAAATTTCCGCTCCAGCCTTGCGTAGTTCGCTGGTTAAATCTGCCGCCTTGTAAGCTGCAATCGAGCCGGACACGCCAAGGACAATGACTTTGCCCTCCAAGTTGATTTCCTTCGTATTTCCTGTATCCATTTCTACAAACTAATAATACTAAATTGTGGGACAACTACCATTTCATCCTAATTACGGGTGACAGTTTCGATTAACACTTTTAAAATTAGCTTAAAATTAGTAAAAGATAAGGCCAGAAATGCAAAAAAGCCCAATTACCAAATACAAACCATGGGGAGTTATCGATCTACCCAATCGAGAATGGCCAAGTAAAACGATCAATCGAGCACCTATCTGGTGCAGTGTTGATTTGCGCGATGGAAATCAAGCACTCCCCATACCCATGGGAGTAAAGGAGAAACTCGAACTTTTTAAATTGCTCTGCGGTATTGGCTTTAAGCAAATCGAAATCGGATTTCCCTCTGCCGCCCAGACCGAATTTGATTTTGCGCGAAAGTTGATTGAAGAAGAATTGGTCCCCGATGGAGTTGCCCTGCAAGTGCTTACCCAGGCACGGGAGCATCTTATTCGCAGAAGTTTCGAAAGTTTGCAAGGTGCACAAAAGGCCATTGTGCATGTCTACAACTCCACTTCGCCACTGCAAAGACGGGTAACCTTTGGTATGACCAAGGAGCAAATCAAGCAGATCGCAGTTGAAGGTGTATTGCTTGTTAAAAAACTTCTTCCCGAACTGCCTGACACCGAAATACAACTTGAATATTCACCTGAAAGCTTTTCTGATACTGAGGTGGATTATGCCTTGGAAGTATGCGAGGCAGTCATGGACGCATGGGAACCAACGATCCAAAATCCAATTATTTTAAACTTACCTGCCACTGTAGAGCTATTTACCCCCAATGTTCACGCCGACCAGATAGAATGGTTTTGCAAGAATTTGCGGGAGCGGGACAAGGCAATTATTAGTCTGCATACCCATAATGACAGGGGGACTGGTACAGCAGCCACCGAACTTGGGCTACTTGCTGGAGCCGAACGGGTGGAAGGTACTTTATTTGG
>OMJS01000002.1 GCA_900299365.1 Opitutales bacterium | reverse complement strand
TGGACCCGTGAAACCTTTCAACTTGGCCATGGTCAGAATCAGTTCCCGGATCGATTTTGAGAAAGCGGTCGAAGATTATCTCGAATGGAGAAAGCCCTTTTTGGACGATCAAGGCGAACTGTTACCCCGCTACCAGTTACCACCCATGGTGGCCAGTTTCATGAAAGAAGAGGACGAGCACCAATCAAAACAGCGAAAAAAGATCGCAGTACCAAAGGGTCCAGTTGAGGTTTGGTAATTTCCTTACGCCCGGTTCCAGGGCATCCTAGCAATAAGAATCCCCATTCCGCAGGTATCGGTAATTCCTGCAAATACCAAGCCCGCCCCAACGAAGGCAGACAATCCAAACCAACCGGGAGTAACGAAATGACCAAGGGCTGCTCCAATCAAAACCAGCGAGCCCGCAGCAATTCGAACCTGCCTTTCCAGGGACATTGCCTTCTTTCCAGTTACAGTTGGCAGATTGGCATCCAGCCATGCTGAAGTCCCACCCTCAACATTTACCACCTTCTCAAATCCAGCAGCTGCCAGTTTCTGGCATACTTTCATTGAGCGTCCCCCCGACTGGCAGATAACATGAACCTCCTCGCTTTTTAAAAAAGGCAAGTTGTTCAAATCCAGTGATTCCATGGGGTGATTTATCGCACCCTCTGCGTGGGCAGAATCATATTCCGCTGGTGTGCGCACATCCATGAAAGTAATGGATCGATTCGCTTGGCGTTGATTAAATGATTCTTGAACGGTTAGATCTTTCATAAAGATTAAATTAGTTATCGAGCGGGGGAGATCTCTAAGAATTTGTTTCGCATGCAATCAAGAATTTCATACACATGACTTTCGCAAATCTGATAGTAGGTTTTTTGCCCATCCCTTTCTCGTGAAAGAATGCCGCATCTCTGCATTAAACGGAGATGTTCAGATGCCACATGACTAACCACACCACACTCTTTGGCAATTTCACCAACCGTCAAACGCTCCGACTCCAAAAGAAAAAGAACCCTTAACCGCACTGGATGGGCCAACGCTTTTAAGCATTCCGAAGCTACGCTTAAAAATTTAATGTCAGGCACTTTATTCATATATATCGTAATATTCCGACTTTTTAATATTACAACCTTAATGATTTGCTTGATTTTTTAACACTTGGCGATCGAACTACTAAATTTAGATTCATCTTTGCCCACCATTGTCTCGATGAGTAAGTTCAAAATCCCCAAGGCCACTCCACCCATCATTTTAATTGGGCTCACTGGATCGGCAGTGGCAGTGGTTTTCCATCACGCAATTAACTTCATTCATCATGCAATCTGGCATCCTCTAGCCCGTGGTACCTCTGAGTCTTTCATCATAAGTGGATTTATTGTACTCACTTTAGTCGGTCTGGCTAATGGCTGGCTACTTTCAAAGTTCGCACCCGAAGCTGCAGGAAGTGGGATTCCTCAACTCAAGACTGCATACCGCAAACACAGGGGCCAAATTTCTTTCCGAATTGTTTGGGTGAAATTCATTGCAGCCACTCTTAGTGTGGGCGGGGGATTAAGTTTGGGAAGAGAGGGTCCATCTGTCCAGCTCGCTGGAGGTCTTGCTTCTGTAATTGGTCAGAAATTAAAACTATCTCATTTTCGTATACGCACTCTCACTGCCTGTGGGGCGGCTGCTGGTTTAGCCGCTGCCTTTAATGCACCCATTGCCGCGGTTGCATTTGTTTTGGAGGAAATTATTGAGGATTTAAACAGCCGTACCATCGGCCCCATCCTCTTGGCATCCTTTGTTTCCATTGTCACTTTATTCTTTCTCCAAGGCACTGAGCCTGCATTTGTCATTCCTGCAGTAGAAAGTTTCAACGGTTTGGTTTATTTGGCAGTCCCTGTAATAGCAGCCGTAGCGTCTTTGGCAGGAGTTGGCTTTCAGAAAAGTACACTTTCATGGACCCGAAAAATTAGAGAAAGCTCCTCCCTTCCTGCATGGATTAGACCGTTGGTTGGTGCATGGATCAATTGGGCAATTGCTTGTCTGGTTTTTTATTGGATCGGCCGGATTGGAGTACTTGGACTTGGGCACCAGGACTTGACAGCCAGTCTTGCCGGTGAACTTACAATCGTCAGCTTGATCATTTTGTTTGTTGCTAAATGGATTGCCACCACCTCAGCTTATGCTTGGGGAAATTGCGGAGGTATTTTTACCCCAACCCTATTCCTTGGAGCCATGATCGGAGGAGCATGTGGACAAGGCATAGATCTTGGACTAGGACTAGATCAGGACTCTCAACGGCTTCTCACCATCGTGGGAATGAGTGCCTGCCTAGGTTCAGTGGTCAGGGCTCCCATTACTTCCATTTTGATCGTATTTGAAATGACTCACGATTTTGCCTTGGTTCCGCCACTTATGCTCGCAGCTCTTGTCAGTCAGGCAATCAGTCGATCAATGTGTAAGGAAAACTTTTACAATCAATTCCTCAAGGATTCAGGTATACATTTGGAAACAGCCGGTAGTCTCAGAGCTCAGGCAAGCTGGAGGAATCGTAGAATCTCCGCGTTTGCCAACTTTGATGCACCCTTTCTAAAATCACTGGATAAAAATGAAATCAGGAAACAATTGAATAAATATCCAGATAACATCTTTCCCTTACTGGACGCAGACCACCAACCTAGTGCTTTAATTGAGAGAACCGAACTCGATAAATTCTTAAATTTCGGCAACATACCTAGAACCCATTCTCCCACACTCGTTTATCCCGAGCAAACTATGCAGGAGGTTGAAAATCTTCTCAAAAAAGATCCCTTGTCTTCTCTCATGCTTGTAACCCGTAAAAATCGCTACCTCGGTCTTTTCAGCAATCAAGAAGCCATCCAATCCAAAGATAGCGAGAACAGGATGGCGGAGAGTTGATCAGCTATAAAGAGAAAATTTGGTTGAAATTCTTTCTACCAAATCTTTTGTTCGTGCATTTGCTTGGTGGCAGCCTCCGCCCAGCCTCGATTCGCAGCAGGGCTGGCCGGACTGGGATGAAGAATGCTTCCGATTTTTATATCCATATTACACAGAGCCTCTTCTGCCCGCTTGCGGGCGAATCCTCCTACCCCGACCAACCAGACGGGGTCTAAAATTTCCACCAATTCCCGAAGATGCTGATCACATACTTTTTCAAGTTCTTTTCTTTCTTCAGCTGGCAATTTGTCTGGCGTTCGGTTACGCCCAGTATCTTCCATGAATACAAGTGGGCAATAATTCGCGACAAAGTGGTCTTTAAAAAAAGTTTCTGCCGATTCAAACCGTTCCGCAAACAAACCCCATAAGCGTCTCCCACTTACTTCACTCTTTTGGCAATTCAGTCCCTCAACCGGACGCTTCGGATGCTCTGGATTTGGCTTTTTTACGGCCCCCATCAAACCCATCCAGTCTCGTACGGCAGGTATCTCCCCAAAGGGCACACCCGTCTGAGCCATCCCGAAAGGTCCTGGGTTCATCCCCAAAAAAATGACTTTCTTTTTGGTTCTCCCAGCAAGTTCCAAGTACGATTGATGGATTGACCAAGCATAATCCAAAGGGTTGTAGATAAAAGATGTGGGCTCACCAAAAGACAGGGAATTTACAACTTCCGACAATTTCTTAGCTGCCTTAGTAAGTGAATCGCTCATGGCTATTTCTCAAAAGGAATATCTAGAAGCATGCTAAGGTCCAACGCATCACTTTCCGTCTTAAAACGGACTTCTAGTTTAGGCATTAATCTAGAATGATTCTTTTTTTCACTATGGCTTAGAATATTGAAGACTATTTCCTCCTTGGCATCTGGCTCTAGTGAAATATTCATAACCTTAGGGTATATCTCCAAATTCGTAGATTTTGGACTTACCCAAGTTAACCGTCCTTTGATATTAAAATCAAACGGATTTGCCAGGATTAAGGTAAGGGACTTTCCATTCAGTCTGGTCTCTCTTTTGAAATATTCCTCAAACACCAGACTGCGCCAAAAGATTTGATGACTCTCAGTGGTTACATCTTCCTTCATAATTCCATCGATGCTTAAATTGGCAATTCTCGGACCTTTATCTGTCATGGTCACCCAAGTCGCATGGTCAAACTCACCAAATGCCTCCCCTCTTAGCTTGCTTCCCCCTCCAGTAGTTCCAAGGGTGTAGAAAGAAGTGCCGTTTCTTTCATATTTTCCATAATGATGAACATGACCGGCA
>OMJS01000001.1 GCA_900299365.1 Opitutales bacterium | reverse complement strand
TTAAAACATTGGGAGAAACATCTTCGTTCATTGCTGCCAATATGGTTCGTCCGTAATTGCCCCCGCGTTTGATCATTTCTGGATCATAATCTGGAATTTTTGCCTTAGTGTTTTTCAAGAGAGTTATAGTTTTACCAACCACGGATGGATGCTGTAGGTAGCATAGCACCCGGCAGAGTTCTTCGTTTAAGTTATCATCATCAGCAGGGTAGTGGGGATCCAGTTGGTTGCCGATTGCGGTTGCCTGACTGGCTTCGGGTTTACCGCCCCGGCTCATAATCACGGCGTAGGTGCGGAGTAAATCGAGCTTGTTTTGTTTGTTGAGCTTGGAGAAATCGACCTTGGTAAGACGATTGATACTGGGCTGCAAACTTCCAGCAAGATCGGAACGGGCAAGGCTCAAGAGGGCATGGATCGCTCCGACATCATTGGATTCCGCATAGGCTTTATCCGCCCAGGAATTGGGGTCTTGCCACTCAATGGCAAGACGGGCCGCATAACGGAGATGATAGTCCTTATCGCTGAGGTAGGGCCAGGCGGTTTCGATCGCTTTTGGGTTGGGGGTACCGTGGAAACTTTCCAGCATACGGCGGGTCTTTCTCGCCTGTGCATGCTCACTGGTGGTATCGAGGGGTGAAAGTTCAGTGGATTCATTGCCCACATAGCGTACGCGATAAAGATAAGACTGTCCTTTTCTGCCCCCCACACAGAAGTACATGTTTCCATCTGGTCCAATGTCCACATCAGTAAGGGCTAGGGAACCATTTGTATTGGTAACAAAAGTATCCACTTTTCCTTTGTATGAAGAACCATCCGGCTTTAGGTGCATTGCATACATGGTGGCAAAGGTCCAATCACATAGGAAAATCGCATCACGATAACGGGTGGGGAAATTGGCATTTATGCCAGCAATTACTCCAGTGGGACATCCTGGACCGATATCGACCACTGATCCTACCGTGTCAGTGAAATATTTTCTCCATTTCTTCGAGGTTGCGCGCCACCCGTTTTCTCCGCCTGATACTCCGTGGTTTACCCGGGTTGGCCGGTACCAGGGAGCACCCATGTCCCATTCCATATCGGCATCGTAAACAAACATTTCACCATCGCGATTCAAAGCAAAGTCGCAGGGGTTACGATACCCCATGTTGATCATTTCTCGGTTGGATCCATCTGGGTCAAAACGGAGGACCCAGCCACCGGGAGCTTTTCCCTGGCCGTTATGCCCGTAGGCATAGTTTTCCAGAAGTACATCGTCTTTCCAATTGGTGGGGATGCGGGATTTTTCAAATTCTGGATTGCGTGCGAAATTTCCGGCTACGAAATAGAGGCTCGTACCGTCCTCAGTAACAATCAGAGAGTGAGGGCCATGTTCCCAACCACCCTTAAGCGGAAATAAATCCTGCGGCTTTCCATACTCTCCAGATTTCGACACAGGTACCCGGACTAATTTTCTCTGGGATACCATATACAGATGATCAAAGGCGTAGAGCATGCCCCACTGACCACTCTCGAGGGGAAGTTTGGTAATTTTGTCCTCGGATAAGGTTTTTCCAATTTCAGGAACCTCAAGAAGGAAAGTTCCTGCATCGTCCTGATCAGATACTACCAGTCTCCCTTGGTTATCAAAAGTCATCGATATCCAGGATCCATACTTGCTACGATCAACTTTGTAGAGCAATTCGGTATCAAATCCTTCGGGTACGGATAGCCCAGTGTCGCTATCTACCACTAATTTCGGGTCGGGTGGAAAATCTGTAGCGGTGGAAGCCAGAATCCCTGAGGATAGGAGAAGTGATAGACAAACGAGAGAGCGAAGAATAGTGTGTGAAATGCTTATCTGCATAAATAATAGATGTACGGATTGGTGGCTTTCTTACAAATGGAAAGTGGTAAGAAAATAAGCAAAAGTTTTTCTCATTGGGAATGATTTTTCCTTGGGTAAGGAAATAAATCTTACTTTAGGTGCTTTTTCTGCTCGTATGGAAAGAATTGGTTTTTTAACCCTAAAATCAAATAAATGCTTTTTTGCACCTAATGAATTTTAAATTGAGTTTCATTCCATTCTTTTTCCCATGCCTGCTTTTAGTTGTTTCACTTTCTGCTCAAAATAAATGGACACAACTCTTTAACGCACGAGATCTCTCTGGTTGGCAGGCAAATGACCCTTCCAAATTTAAGGTTGAAAAGGGAATCCTGATCGGTTTTCAGAATGACGGCAAAGGGGCCGATCTCAGAACGGAAAAAACCTATTCGGATTTTGAACTACGGTTTACATACAAAATGAAATGGCCGGGCAACAGTGGGATCTGGTTCCGCCAGCTTTATCAGTTTGATCTACTGGAAATGAAACCGATGACACTGTCAGGAGCTTTTTACTACCCTAAATGCTCTTCCACCTTTGTGTGGACGAATAAGGATGAGTCCATCGAGAAAAAGAACGGCTGGAATGATGGCCAAATCTTTGCCTGTGGAAAACGGATAGCTTTTTGGTTGAATGGGAAAAAATTGGGAGATGTAAACCTCGATCCGTCCGTGCACCGCATTCTTCAAGATGGAAACATTGGCATACAGGTGCATGGAGGAGATGCATTCAAAGGAATGCAAGTATTCATAGCGTCCATGGAAATTCGTGAAATTGAGCCAGGTACAGAACCTACTATTCCCTCGGTTTCAACGGTTTGTAAAGAAGCCCCGCTTTTCCAAGATGGTGACCGGGTTGCTTTGGTTGGGGGTGGTTTAATTGAACGTGCCCGTCTAAATGGATATCTGGAAACCGCAATGCAAATAACTTCAGGGGTCAAAGATTTGACTTTCCGTAACCTCGGTTGGAGCGGGGACTCCGTCTTCAATGATGCCCGCTCATATTTTGGTCAACCCAATGAGGGCAGGCAAAGACTGGCCAGAATCCTCAACGACTGGAAGCCTCATGTGATTTTTCTCAACTACGGTGGAGAAGTTGCTCTGAGCGACGGGACTCCCTGGACTAATGAGGCAGGTTTTGGTGAGCGTTCTAAACTCAGTTTTGATGACAGTTTGTCGGTTTTTGAACAAGGCTACAGCGATTTGATCGAACGAGTGAAAAAAGCGTCGGGTGCTCAACTGCGTACGAATTCATACGGCATTGTTTTGGTCACTCCGCCTCCTTTGGAGAATCTTGGTCCCCCTTTACCTGATCACATAGATAACAACCGGAGACTGGAGCGTGTATGCCAGATAATCCAAAAACTTGCTCAAGAAAAAAATCTTCGACTGCTTGATCTTTTTGCAGAGATGGGCGGAGCATCATCATCTAAAAAAGAATCTGCGAAGCCCTTAACCACTGATGGTTTGCACTTTTCCGATTTCGGATACGAAGAAATTGCCCGTCATTGGTCAAGAGGCTTAAGTTATCCGACTTATCAAATTTCAGAAAAAAATATCCAGCTGATAAATGATTTACGCCGAACAACAGTGGAGAAGAACCGATTGTTCTTTCACCGCTGGCGCCCGGCTAATGAGACCTACCTCTATTTATTCCGCAAAAGAGAGCAGGGTAACAATGCCAAGGAAATTCCACAGTTCGATCCTTTGATTCAGGAGCAGGAAAAGAAAATTCAGGAGTTCTTACCGAGACTCAATCAATCGAGTCAGGGATAAATGAGAATTTAAATGATGATTCAACTTCCACTTTTTCTTTCCGCTTTAATTTTTTCAGTTTCTCTTTATGCCCAGCGTGGGCTAAAAGTAATGCCTGATCCTTCGATTGAGGCTCAGTTAAAAGCATTCAGTCTGCCTGAGGGAGCCAAGATCAATCTTTTTGCGAGCGAACCAGTGGTACGCAATCCCATTCACATGAACTGGGATACGCAGGGCCGGCTCTGGGTAGTGGGCAGTCCGCTTTATCCCCATATTAAGCCGGGGCAGGAGGAATCCGACCAGTTGGTCATTCTTGAAGATACCAATGGGGATGGGGTGGCTGACAGGCACACCGTTTTTACGGATGATCTTCACATTCCTACTGGGGTCTTGCCTGGGGATGGCGGTGCCTATGTGGCCAACAGTAATGATATTTTGTTTCTCAAAGATACCAATGGTGACGGTAAGGCGGATCATCGGGAAGTGGTTCTCTCCGGATTTGGGACCGAGGATACCCACCATATCGTACACACCTTCCGTTGGGGGCCCGAGGGAATGATGTGGATGAATCAATCCGTTTATATTCACACTCATCTGGATACTCCTTATGGCATCCGCCGGCTGCCCGGCGGTGGCATGTGGCACTACCGTCCGGAAACCCGTCGGTCGGAAATCTTCTGCAAAGGGCTGACCAATCCATGGGGGCATGTGTTTGACGAGTGGGGACAAAGTTTTATGACTGATGGTGCGGGGAGTGACGGGATTAATTTTGTCTTCCCCAGGGGTGTGTTTATTTCTTCCCCCGGAGCATCCCGAATCATCCGAGGGTTAAATCCTGGTCAACCCAAACTATGCGGTTTGGAAATTTTATCTGGCAGTCATCTACCTGAGAAGTGGCGTGGGTTGCTAGCGAGTCCAGACTTCCGGGGACATCGAATCAAAACTTTTCGCCTGAGTGAGCCCCAAGGATCTTCCTTCCAAAGCAGGGAAGGA